>NZ_JASDCR010000020.1:0-75103 GCF_030407795.1 Psychrobacter sp. APC 3279
GCTTGCTGCTGTTCTCGCGGTAGAACCGGCAACAAATAACTCGATTAGTCTGCTTTGTTTATACCAACTTAGTTTACTCTTTCTCATAGTGCTATCCTAAATAATTTTACTTATCTAGGACAGCCCCAAAAATAATTTTTAATGACCAGTTCTTAATAACACAGCCAGTGCTGCATCCGCCCAACCGATGTCGTACTGGCTTTATAACTTCATAATTCTACTCATATAGAAGGCGATTATGCGCACAATTACTATAAAATCAAAAGCCCTTACTCATAACCTAAATCAAGTCAAACAACGAGCACCCCAATCTAAAGTGTTGGCTATGGTTAAATCCAATGCTTACGGGCATGGCGTGGCGGCAGTCTTGCCAGCCCTGCAGCAAGCAGATGGTATTGGAGTCGCGACTTTAACCGAAGCATTAGAAGCCAGACAATTAGGTTGGGAGAAAACCATCGGTCTAGTAGAAGGGGCATTTAGCGCTGATGAGTGGCAGCAAGCCATTGATCATGATATTAGCTGCGTGATTCACCACGGACCACAGCTAGAATGGGCATTACAAAACATTCCACCCGCCGATAGTGCAACTAATGTGGTTTGGCTAAAATACAATACGGGTATGAATCGCTTAGGCTTCAATGCTGAGGGTGTTTTATCAGCAGCAAATCGTCTACATAAAGCAGGTTATCAGCTGATCCTAGCCACGCATTTTGCCAATGCTGACGACCACGATCACCCATTAAATGCGATGCAGATTGAACGTTTCTCAAGCGTACTAACGACTTTGAAAGATACCATTAGCCCAGATATCCAAGGCTCATTATGCAACTCTGCTGGTATCGTCAACTTCCCAGAACATCATTATGATTGGGTACGTCCAGGTATTATTTTATACGGTAGCTCGCCTGTCGTCGATCAGAGCGCACAAGAATTAGACTTGCAGCCCGCGATGGAATTTAGTGCTCAAATCATTGCTCTACAAACCGTTAGCGCAAATGATGCGATCGGCTATGGTAGCCGCTGGCGTGCCAAGCAAGATACCAGAACCGCTTTGGTCAGCGTTGGATATGGCGATGGCTACCCACGTGTGGTCACGGATGATGCATATGTCATTGTCATGGATGCTAACGAAAGCCAAAGCTACTGCTGCCCAGTGATTGGGCGCGTGGCTATGGATATGATTGTCATTGATATCAGTAGCGCACCTGAGAGTCTTGCTATAGATAGCAAGGTCATGCTCTGGGGCGATGCGCCTCGTGTCGACGAAGTTGCAGGTCATGCTGGGACGATTAGCTATGAGTTATTATGTCGCCTAAGCATACGTCCAAACCGTACACAGGCATAATCATTAGCGGCACAGTCATTAGCGTACAAGATATCGTGGCTTGCTAATGTGATTTCGGTCTATTTAGCAAGCCATTTGATCTTGATAAAAATGAACGTTTACATTGAAAGTAAATACGCTATACTAAAAGTTTGTTGTCAACCCAGTATACGCACTGACGCGATGCTATTGAAGACTGATGACGTTTCACTGACTGCGATCGACTGCTAGGATTACTATGAGTTTGCGCCATTTTTTAACCTTATCTGATTTAACCAAACAAGAACTAGAAAACTTAATCAAACGCGCAAGCGAATTGCGTAAGATGCAACACGCAGGCGAGATATACCAGCCTTTTGTTGGTCGTACGCTTGGCATGATATTTGAAAAATCTTCAACGCGTACTCGTATCTCATTTGAGACGGGCATGGGTCAATTTGGTGGTAACGCCATATTTTTATCACCAAATGATACCCAGCTCGGTCGCGGCGAGCCACTAGAAGACTCAGCACGCGTGATTTCTAGTATGGTAGATATCATTATGATTCGTACCTTTGGGCACGAAAAAGTTGAAACCTTTGCTGAATACTCCAGTGTGCCTATTATCAATGCATTGACCGATGACTATCATCCATGCCAGTTGCTCGCTGATATGCAAACCTATTATGAGCATCGCGGTAGTATCGAAAATAAAATCGTCACGTGGGTCGGTGATGGCAACAATATGTGCTCGTCATTTATGCAAGCTGCTAATCAGTTTGGTTTTGAATTACGCGTGGCAGCGCCTTATGGGTTTGAGCCTGATCCGAAACTTATGGAACGCTTTTCACATTGCGTGAGCTTGGTAGAAAACGTACAAGACGCAGCCAAAGATTCTAATCTAATTGTCACAGATGTATGGGCAAGTATGGGTCAAGAATCAGAGCAAAACACACGTGCACGTCGTTTTGCCCCTTATCAAGTGACGCCATCTCTATTAGACAAAGCCGATCCTGAAGTGGTGTTTATGCATTGTTTGCCAGCCCATCGCGGCGAGGAAATCTCTCATGACATGCTTAATGATCCACGCTCTGTCGTATGGGACGAAGCTGAAAACCGCTTGCATGCCCAAAAAGCGTTGATGGAGTTTTTACTTAAAGACAAAATCAAGTTGACTTAATCACTTAAACGCCCTCATAACTAAGCAAAGTAAGTTACTTGTAAAGCAAGACACAAAAAAGGCAGACTATATATTAGTCTGCCTTTTTTATTATTCAATTTTTAGCAAGCGTATGGATATAAATTAACGCGTGAGCGTTGTCACACCATTAGCACCTGCTTTTAGCAAAACGTCTGCTTGGTTTGCCGCAAAGATACCATTACAGACCACACCTACGATATTATTTAGCTCTTTTTCGAGCGCGATTGGATTACTCACATCCAAATCATAAGTATCTAGAATAACATTACCATAATCAGTGACAAAGTCTTCACGATATACTGGCTCACCGCCCAATTTGGCCAATTGGCGAGCCACATACGAGCGTGCTTGCGGTAATACTTCAATCGGTACTGGAAACGCGCGACCTAATATATCAACACTTTTACTCTCATCGACCATACAGACGAACTTTTTTGAAGCGGCTGCCACAATCTTTTCGCGAGTCAATGCACCGCCACCGCCTTTGATAAGTTGCAAGTGCTCATTGACTTCATCCGCACCATCGATATAAACATCTAACGTGCCAGCAAAGTTCAAATCAACTATTTCGATACCAAGCGCACGAAGTTTGTCTTCTGTCACCTGTGAGCTAGCGACAGCGCCAGCAAGCTTCAATTGTGGCAACAACTCAATCAAACAGTTGACCGTACTACCTGTCCCTACCCCAAGTATCATATCGTCTTCGATATAACTTAGAGCAGCTTTGGCCGCGGCTTGCTTTTGTGCTTGCTGATCACTCATCATAAATCCTTGGAAAATAAACGTATGGTCTTAAAAAAAGTAAAAGGCTAAAACAGATAAAATGCGCGGCTATTATAACCGATGATATTAATGGATGTTAGCGCATCATGACGCTAATTTGTGAGTCCTATCGTGCCTATCTAAGACTTAACGTATGCAAATACCTACACTTCATGTAAATTCAAGCACGAAATCCAAAGAAAACTGCAATTGAGTCTTGCAAGATACTAAAAATCGGCATAGGCTAATCTATTTCGTTTTTATATTCATCTACACTTTTTATATTCATTCTGTTTAGGGATTACTATGCTGTCACACTGGGTACGAGCCATCTTACAAGCCACCGTCTATGACGTTGCTATTCAAACACCACTTGAAACGGCGCCCAAGCTGACCCAACGTTTTGCCAATGATATTCGATTTAAGCGTGAAGACTTACAACCGGTCAAATCATTTAAATTGCGCGGTGCCTATAACCGTATCAGTCAGTTGAGCGACGAGCAAAAAGCGCGCGGTGTGATTTGTGCTTCGGCAGGTAATCATGCGCAAGGCGTGGCTTACTCTGCGCGCAAATTATCTCTAAATAACATCATCGTCATGCCAACCACGACTCCCGACATCAAAGTAGATGCGGTAAGAGCACTTGGTGGCAATGTAGATCTGCACGGTGATAGCTTTGATCAAGCAAACCGCTATGCGATTGACCGTGCTGAACGCGAAGGACTGACCTTTATACCACCTTATGACGATGAACTGGTCATCGCAGGACAAGGTACCATCGGTCTTGAGCTGACCCAACAGTGGCGCAACATGGACTATGTATTCGTTGCCGTTGGTGGTGGTGGCCTAATCTCTGGTGTGGCCGCATTCTTAGGCGAAGTTGCACCACATGTTAAAGTGATTGCGGTAGAAGCTGAGCAGTCAGCTTGTCTAAAAGCCGCGCTTGAAACAGGTGAGCGTGTCAAGCTCGAGCAAGTAGGATTGTTCGTGGATGGTGTGGCAGTGGCGCAGATTGGCGAATTGCCTTTTGACGTTGTCCGTACACAAAAAAGCGATAACTCAGGTCCTATCGTTGAGCCTGAAGTGATCACTTGTACCAATGATGAAGTGTGTGCGGCTGTCAAAGATATCTTTGAAGAAAATCGCAGCATCGTTGAGCCTGCTGGTGCGTTGTCAGTCGCTGGTATGAAAAAATATATCGAAGCCAACAATATCCAAGACAAAAACTGCGTCGGCATCATTTGCGGTGCCAATATGAATTTTGACCGCCTGCGTTATATCGCTGAGCGTACTGAAATTGGTGAGAAAAAAGAAGCCATCTTTGGGGTTACCATCCCTGAACAAACAGGCGCTTTTTTAAACTTCTGTCGCAGTCTACACGGCCGTAACATCACAGAGTTTAACTACCGTGCCGATAGCAAAAAGTCACCAGACTCAATGGAGCCTGCTTCAATCTTCGTCGGTATTGCTTTAAAAGAAGGCGAAAAAGAGCGTCAAACCATCAGTAACCAATTGTCAGACGATGGCTACACTGCTCACGACCTGACTGATGATGATATCGCCAAATCACATATCCGTCATTTGATTGGTGGTCATGCTCATGTCGAAAACGAACAATTGCTACAAGTGGTATTCCCAGAACGTCCAGGCGCATTGCTAACGTTCTTAGAAAAGTTGGGTGATGACTTCAATATTACCCTATTCCATTACCGCAACCATGGTGCTGCTGAAGGTCGTGTACTGGTTGGCCTACAAGCCTCTGAAGGCAACTCTCGTCAGCTACAAGACGCGCTTTTAGATATTGGTTATGACTGTGCCACGGTCAATGACAACATTGGCTATCAGTTGTTTTTGAGATAGTAAAAATAGATATCATATTTCTTACCTAATGGCAGTTTTTAAGTCGATTGAAAACTGCCATTTTCATATTAATAATGATTATTAGCTGGCAGGTATGGCACAGTGATAAACAAAGTATTAGTGATATTGACTTGTCTGATTTTCGTGCTTATAGGTTATAGAGTCCTTCAACCTAAAAACACGGTACATCAGCCTGCAACCAATGCAGCAGCAGATATCGTAACGCAATCTACTCTTACCTCTAATGACGTTGATAATATTGATGATATACCGCCAACATACGTTGATTTGGGTACTACTTCAACATCAGCGCCAACTACAACTCCAGTCTTATCGACACAACCGGCTTCAAGCTTTTCATGTGACGGCAGAACACATTGCTCACAAATGACATCCTGTGCAGAAGCCACCTATTTTACAAACTACTGTCCTAATACCAAAATGGATGGTAACCACGATGGTGTACCTTGTGAACAACAATGGTGCAACTAACCCACAGTCATCAAATCTATTTGCAAATATTAAAGTTGCCCTAATATTGTTTATATAACACTATGATTTAATATAAAAACGAATGCAGAGTGACTCTTATGAAGAAAAATGCTAATGCTGATGATAATAACCAAGGTTTGGTGAAAATCCGTCTCGATAAATGGCTATGGGCAGCTAGGTTTTATCGTACACGCACTCTTGCCAAGCAAGCGATTGAGAGTGGACGCGTACACTATGCCGGTAGCCGGGTAAAAACCAGTAAAGAGATTTCAGTCGGCGATGAGCTAACCATTCGCCAAGGCTCAGCGACCGCTATGACCGAAAAGACTGTCGTTGTTGAGGCGCTATCTGCACAGCGTGGCAATGCGACCGCCGCTGAGGTACTATATTCAGAGACTAAAGAGAGCGAGACGCGCCGTGCTTACTATGCCGAACAGCGCAAACTGGCTAATCTTGCTCGTCCTGATAACAAGCCCAACAAAAAAGAACGCCGCGATCTACAACGTTTTAAAAGTAATCAAGATTAAAACTGTTTCACTATCTCACCTTTTGGCCATGCATCATATGGCCAATTTTTCATTGTTAAATGACGCTATTGTTTAGTCTCTATCCTTGCCATTCCAAGCATTAAGCGTTACGCTAGCAGCTGATTCAATCGATTGCATGCTGATAAAAGCCGCATTAACAATGCTGGTCTCTTATAGCATGTTTTTTTTGTTATAGAAGGTCATATTATGCTGATGAAAGCCTGTACTCCCTCGTCTGTATTATTGGTATGTTTAGGAAATATCTGCCGCTCCCCTACTGCTGAAGAAGTTTTTCGTCAGCAAGCAGCGATTGCTGGACTATCCATAAAAGTAGACTCAGCAGGCACCAGTGATTGGCACGTTGGTAGTGCGCCTGACGCTCGATCACAACGTCATGCTAAGTCACACGGCTATAAAATCAATAAGCTGGTCGCTCGTCAAGTCAGTGCCAATGACTTTCGTGATTTTGATTTAATCTTAGCCATGGATTCACAGAATCTAGCTGATCTGCAAGCTATCAAAGACAGCATTACAGAGTCAGAGGGTAATTTGGCCACACTAGCGCTGTTCAGTGAAGAAGACCCTACCTATTGCGGCAGCGATGTACCAGATCCCTATAAGGGCGATAACGATGATTTCGAAGAAGTGATCGAGCGTATCGAATCAAGCGCCCAAGCTTGGATAGAAAGCTGGAAAGCCTGCTAGCCATACTGTCTATATTTTTGCTACTCTTGCATCCGGTATCCTCTATAATATAGTTAATCCTCTATAAAAGAGCTACAGCGTTAACCTTGCTTGAAATATCACAGTTACGTCTGCACTCAGTTGCCTTGTATCTCTTTTAAATTGAATCAACTATAGCTACCTTATCATTTATTATCCTTTTGCCACATAGGCTATGTTATGACCCAAGCTTCACGCCTTGACCACAGTACTCAGTCTACCATCAGCTCTGATGTTTCGAATGTTTCAGCGACTCCCGTAGTCAATGATTCAATCGACTTGTCACATGACAATACTATGGCATTGGCCTGTGTTGCTGACTCTGTCGTGACATTAAAGAATGAGGCGCAGCTTGATAATTTTATGGCAGCTTATATAGAAGATACAGCAGACAAACTGCCACTGTTTGTCTTATCTGGCGGTAGCAATGTTTTATTGCCTGCAGCGTTAAAAGCCATAGTATTGCAGCCAAAGATGCGTGGTATTCATCTAACCAATCAAACCGACGATTATGTCGATATCGAAGTAATGGCTGGCGAGAACTGGCATGATTTGGTCGTACATACGGTCAGTCAAGGTTGGTATGGGTTGGAAAACCTTGCACTAATACCAGGTCTAACGGGCGCAGCACCCATACAAAATATCGGTGCATACGGCGTACAATTAGAAGACCGCTTACAGTATGTACGCGCCTATCATTTGCCGACACAAACTTGGCACCATTTGTCAGCTGCTGATTGCCAATTTGGCTATCGTGACAGTATTTTTAAGCGTACACCAAACACTTGGCTTATTAGCCGTGTGGGTTTCAGATTACATACTAATCCTGCCAATATTTTAGCCAGTTATGGCGATGTACAGACTGTGGCGCAGCGCTATGCGGAGCAACAAGGGCGCGAGCAAGCGATGCCTCATGATGTTATGCAAGCCATTATAGATATTAGACAACAAAAACTACCAGACCCAAAGCAGCTACCTAATTGTGGCAGTTTTTTTCAAAACCCTATTATCGCTCAGGAGCGGTTCACAGCGCTGCAAGCAACTTATCCAGCTATCGTTGGTTACGCGATGCCTGATGCAATGGTAAAGGTTGCTGCAGGTTGGCTCATTGAGCAAGCAGGGTTAAAAGGGGGCGGCATTGCGCCTATTTTTACGCATAAACAGCAAGCACTAGTATTGACCAATCATACGCCTCAGCAAGCCACGCAAGAAGATGTAGCCATAGCGCAGAAACATATCGCTGCTACTGTCTATGAAAAATTTGCCATTCAATTGTCACGTGAGCCAGTCTGGGTAAATGCTGATGGCTCAATTGGATATGCTGAGCATGTGGCCTAAAAAATCATGGTCTAAGCGGCTATTATCTAAACGATTATGGCGATATTACTTGCGGTTTTCTGAACGCATGGTGACACTATTTCGCATTATCAATATTACTTTCATACTAGGCTCCACGTCTGTTATTTTAGTAATTATTAGCCTATTTACCCCGCTGTTTTCGCAAGCAATCGTTTATATCTTTTCTCTACTGCCGCTACCTGATATGCCTTCTGCTGCCATGAGCTCACCGCCTACTGCCTATGTAGTCTTAGGCGGCGGTCTGACCAATGACCACAACAACCAAATTATCTTGAATCGCTATAGTCTCAATCGCGCTCGTACCGCTGCAGGCGCTTACCATGACTTACCTCTACCGATCGTACTGAGTGGCGCTGAAGCTCCATGGCTCGGTCAATGGTTGATGGAACACGGTATCGACGGACTGATCAGTGAAAATGCCAGCATGAATACATGTGAAAACGCCCGTTTTACAGCCAAACGTATTCCGCTACGCCATGTATATCTGATTACTGATAGCTATCATATGGCGCGTGCACGCAGACAGTTTGCCTTAAATGGTATCAATAGCACACCACTCTCTGCGCCACTGCCAGTAAGACGCGACTGGATGAAGCCTGCACACAACTTAAGTCACTCACGGCGCGCTGTCTATGAGGTCGCAGCCTATCTGCGCGATGTGATACGTCCCCAGATGGACTGCCGCCATGCCAATGATGTGACTTCGCAGCAGCTATTGACCCCAAGAGGCAATGCCACAAAAAACTCTGACGAATAAACGTTAAAGATGTATACGATACCATTGAGAGACGCATTCTAAATACTACCGATCATCCACTACATTTGTGATGGGTGTATAATGATAAGAGACACTGCTATTTAAGAGATTTGCCATGCTCAGTATATTTTTATTAATTCCATTAAGTCTCATGCTGTTTGTGGTTGCTATTTGGGCAGTGCGTTATGCGGTCAAGTCAAATCAATTCGAAGATCTGGACAATGCATCACAGCGTATTATATTGGATGACCGTCAAGAACGCCGCCAAACTATGCAGGCTCATGAACGCTCAGCACCTACCCAGCAGCAAGATAAAACAGCGGCAACTGATGAAAATAACGATAATTCTGAGATGGATAAAAACTCAGAAATCTAATCTTATCTACCTTATAAATGCGTAATTTATTGGTACCGTTTTATTAAATAATTCAGCACTAGCAAGTTCGCCCTTTATCATTCTTAGGAGACGCATTCATGACCATCGCTTTACTTGTGGCGGCATTACTAATGGGATTCTTTGGTTCACCGCATTGTTTAGGCATGTGTGGCGGTCTTGTGACCGCATTTGGTCTGTCTATGAAAGATGTCAGCCCCGCCAAACGTCGTGCTTTGGTGGCCACGTATCATTTTGGGCGTTTAACGAGTTACGCATTATTGGGTTTAATCGCAGGGCTTATCGGTATTACTATATTGAAGCCATTGATGATGGGTAATAGTACACCGCGTATTTTATTAGGATTGGTCCTGGTATTCGTCGGTGTGACGATGCTTGGTGCACCGTTTTTGACTAAGCTCGAACGTTTTGGTATGCGCTTTTGGCAGTATCTTAGCCCATTGCGCCAAAAGGTATTTCCACTTAATACTTTTCCGCGCGCATTAACAGCAGGTTTGCTTTGGGGCTTTTTGCCTTGTGGTTTGGTATATGGCGCTCTACTGATTGCGGTCGTTGCTCACAATCCATTAAGCGGTGCTGCGTTGATGTTTGTCTTTGGTCTAGGAACCATACCTATGTTGGTTGCGACGCATGAGACGGTCGGTTGGTTACGTGATAAGATCGGACGTTTTCGCCTAAGACAGCTAAACGGTGCAGTTATGGTCATATCAGGTTTGGCAGTAGCAGTCGTGCCGATGGTCATGGCAAATATGCATGGCGGCCATGGTGAGATGAACCATGGTAGCCACGCTGCTATGATGTCTGATATGGACTCTCACGACATGAGCCAAATGAATCATGATATGGATATGGCAGCAGACATGGATCATAACATGCAAAATATGGACGACCATATGGATCATAATATGCATGACATGAGTGATGAATCAATGGACATGAATCACCATGAGCATACTGAAATGATGGAACATGCTCAATAAAGACATCTAAACAGATACTATTAACACTTAGCATATAAAAAAGCCCTCAATACCATTTTTGATATTGAGGGCTTTTGCTTGTTAAGTAATGCTCAGTTTATAGCAATTATTCCTGCCACTGCTCAAGCGTAAACTTGGTTTCTAAATGCTTCTCTAATGCCGGTATATTAAAGGCATCATCCTCACTCACAAAGCTGATACTAATACCTGTCTGGCCCGCACGGCCCGTACGACCAATGCGATGTACATAGTCATCTGGCTGATCAGGCAAAGTAAAGTTAACCACATGACTAATATCATCGACATGGATACCGCGCCCTGCTACATCTGTTGCCACCAAAATAGACGCGTGACCATCTTTGAAACGCTGTAAGTATTTCTCACGTTTTTGCTGAATGACATCGCCCGAGAGCATCACAATATTATGCGCTTGACGCAGTTTGTGATACAGACGCTTTACTTGGTCTTTACGATTGGCAAAGACGATGACCTTCTCTACTGCTTCATCACTGATAATACGCTGCAAGGCATCCAGCTTTTGATCTTCTGTCAGCAAATAAAAGTGCTGATCTACTAACTCGCTAGTCTTGTGTTCAGGCTCAATTTCAACAAACTGAGGCTCATGTAACCAGCGATAGGCCAAATTCATAACATCTTGGTTAAAGGTTGCAGAAAACAGCAAGCTTTGACGATCAGTATTGGCAGGCATTCGACCAACTAGGCGCTTGATATCAGGAATGAACCCCATATCTAACATGCGATCGGCTTCATCAAGTACCAGTACCTCTACTCTATCTAGATACACCATGCCTTTATTAGCAAGATCAATTAGACGGCCAGGCGTCGCTACCAAGATATCAACGTATTGACGTTCCAGCTCGTGCTGCTGAGTTTCATAGTTAGTACCGCCCATAATACAGACGCTATGTAGCGAGGTATATTTGGTTAATGCAATGCAGTCATCAAATATTTGCTGAGCCAGTTCGCGAGTTGGTGCCATGACCACAGCACGCGGCTCACCAAGATAGCGCTCTTCGTCATTGGTAAATGGGCGCTTAAGCAAGGCTTCCATAATAGTCAGTAGAAAGGTCGCTGTTTTCCCTGTGCCCGTTTGTGCTTGTCCAATAGCATCTTGATGTGCCAATGTATGCGGTAGTATCTTTGCTTGAATGGGCGTCAATTCAGTAAAGCCTAGATCACTTACTGCACGCAGAGTCGCTGTTGAAAGTGGCAAATCAGTAAACGTTGTAAAATTGCTCAAAAAAATATCCTTTTAAATGAATTGCTCGTATTTTATTAATTATACATAGGCTCACAATGAACCTTTATAGTGTCAAATGTAGCGTTTAAACCGTAATCAGTAAAAGTAGCCTTATCGAGTCTGCGGAAAACCATCAGCCATATAGGCACAAAAAAAGCCAAGCCCAAATCCAATCCTACCAAATATGCTGCAGTTCACTCAACATAGGTAAGATAAGATGGGCTTGACTCAGTAGTATATCAGTAGTTTGTACAGACATTATAACTAAACCGCTTTAATGCCTGAGTAAATTACTCTTCTATCTTTCTGACTTCTTCAGCTTGCAGACCTTTGTCACCTTCTACTACGCTGAACTCAACTTTTTCGCCATCCTTTAGAGAACGATAGCCATCACCCTGAATCGCGCGGAAATGGACAAAAATATCTTCTCCGCTGTCACGTTGAATGAAACCAAAGCCTTTTGAGTCATTAAACCACTTAACGATACCTTGCTCACGAGCTGACATAATATTACTTCCTAAAAAAGTCCGCTTAGCCCTAGCTTCCTTTGCGACATTGCATATAAACAGGGTCTAAGATTATGAAATCAAAAATTAAGAGTATTACTACTCTACTTACCATCGTCTATGTAGTTCTTGAATTACATACATAGTGTTTCCATAACGAATTCGCCAAACGCACTTATCGTCATGAAATTTGATGATAGCAACAAACTTGCAATATTTATTGCATAAAAAATATCATAGCACGGGTTTTTAGCAACATAAAGACTTTTAATATGCTTTTTGATATCTAAATAATTTTTTTAGACAAATTTTTATAACCTAGCTATCAAGCTGTTATGATAAAGAGCAAAATGCGTTGAAGCCATTTTAGCTTAACGCCGCGCACCTTAGATTATTCTTATAATATAATAAATTATTAACATCGCTCAATAGTTACCGAGACCATTATGACCTCCTCTACTCCATCAAAAACAGCCGAACAATCGACTAACGAAAATTCAAATCAAATACTGACTCATAAATTACTACTGGTAAATGGGGTAAATTTGAATTTACTAGGCAAGCGAGAACCGCACATTTATGGTCATACGACACTTGCTGATATAGAAAAGCAACTAGTCGAGCGCGCGGCCCACCACGGTATAGAGTTAATATGCATACAGTCCAACCATGAAGGTAAGCTAGTAGACGACATTCAGCATCACGGATTATTAGCGGACAAACCTGCGCAAGTTGATGCTATTATTATCAATCCGGCTGCATTTACGCATACTTCAGTGGCTCTACGCGACGCGCTATTGGCCACCCAAAAACCATTTATAGAAGTACATTTATCCAATGTTCATGCCCGTGAGCCTTTCCGTCATCATTCATATTTAAGTGACGTTGCGGTCGGAGTCATTTGCGGCTTAGGACAATTAGGCTATCAAATGGCGCTTGATTACTGGTTGAGCAATATGTATGCAGTTGACACAAACAAATGATGTAGCGGCGCTTACTTTTTTATAAATAATTGCTCGCGTCTTCACACATTAGTCAAACAGTAATCTTGCAAGTAAAATAATAGAATTACGACTGAGCAAACAACCCATTATACGGTGACATGAATGGCAAAATCGTCCGGAAAACGCTTTATGAAACTCGCTGGCATGACAGCGAGTATTGCTGGCAAAGCCGCTAAGAACTCATTTAAGCATCTCTCAAGTGACGAAGAAAAACGTCTGCAAGCTCGCTCAGATCTGATGCAAGACGTGGGCGTTCAAATTGCCGAAACGTTGGGTGAGATGAAAGGCGCAGTGATGAAGGTCGGACAGATTGCTTCACAATATAAGGATGTATTCCCGCCTGAGGTTGCGTCAGCACTCGAAAAGCTACAGAAAGATGCGCCGCCAATGCCGTATGCGCAAATACAAGCTCAAGTTGAACGTGAATTGAAAGCGCCGATCTTAGAGTTGTTTAGCGAGTTTGAAGAGACACCTTTTGCCGCAGCATCCATTGGACAAGTGCACAAAGCAACGTTGCCATCGGGTCAAAAAGTGGTGGTCAAAGTCCAGTATCCTGATGTTGATGAAAACTGTGATAGCGATCTCAAACAAGTACGTATGGCATTAAAAATAGCTGGCGTGCTCAATATGAGTAAGCAACTACAAGAGCAGCTTTTTAATGAGATTCGCCAGAGTCTGCACGATGAATTAGACTATGTTAAAGAAGCTCATAACTTACGCGTATTCGGCGCTTTTCATGCAGAAGATGAAGGCCTTATTATTCCCAAAGTGATTAGTAGCCACTCTTCTAGACGGATTTTAACGTTGACTGAAGAGATGGGAGAGACATTGACTGTCGCCGCGACATGGGACAATGACGTCAAACAAAAAATAGCAGAGCGTCTGTTTCATTTTACCGCAGGGCAGCTGTTTGGCTTATACCGTATGCACTGCGACCCTCATCCAGGTAACTTTGCGTTCCGTCATGACGGTAGCGTCGTGGCTTATGATTTTGGTGGCATCCGCAGCTATAGCGATAGCGAAGTGCAGCTATTCAAACGCTTTGTCAAACATGCGCTAAGAGGTGACGTCACTGCACTTGAACAAGATTTGATTGCCCTAGATATTCGCCGCGAAGATGACAAGAACATCCCTGGTGAATTTTATGAAAAGTGGCTATCGATTGGGCTTAAACCTTTATCCATTAGCCCCTATCAAGAAGGCGAGTTTGATTTTGGCAGTAGCCAAGTCCATCACGAGGCCATTGCACAGATGCGTACGTCTTTGAAGTACTTCGGTCAGTTTCAACCCTCAGCTACCACTATGATGCTAGACCGTACTGTATCAGGACAATACTGGAATCTGGTCAATTTAGGCGTCGAGATCGACCTCTCACCACTGGTTGATGAATACATCGATGCGTAGTAGGTATATTGACTGTCACGATTAAATCTATTTTTAGATATGTAGCGCGTGTCCGCAACGATCGCAAAAGTCTGCCCCTACTGCATGGCCGAACTTACCACAGTTGGGGCAAGTCACCGGGTTAAGTTGTGGGCGCATGTTACGTGCTAGCTCTGACGTAAAAATACCTGTTGGTACCGCAATAATCGAATAACCCGTGATCATGACCATGGTTGCAATTGCTTGGCCGAGCGGTGTTTTGGGTGACATATCACCATAGCCAACCGTTGTCATCGTGACAACTGCCCAGTAGATAGACAATGGAATACTGGTAAATCCATTTTCCGGCCCTTCTACCACGTAAATAATTGAACCGAAGATGGTTACCAATAATACAAGCGATAAGAAGAAAACCGTGATTTTCTGTTGACTGGTTTTTAATGCAGACGCCAAAAACCCAGCCTGTTGCATATAGGCCTTGAGCTTAAGAACGCGGAACACACGTAAAATACGTAATACCCGTATCACGAGTAGATACTGTACACCCACAAACATTAGGCTCAAATAACTTGGCAATACAGACAGTAAGTCTACTATTCCAAAGAAACTAAAAGCATAGCGTAAGCGGTTGGGTGCTGAAAACAGCCTTAACGCATACTCAATAGTAAACAAAATGGTAAAAAACCACTCTGCATAAAAGAACAACGTGCCATACTGCAAACGCATATATAGCACACTATCAAGCATGACGACGGCCACACTGGCTAAAATTGCAATCAGCAATACAATATCAAAGAGCTTACCCAGACGAGTATCTGTGCCTTCAATAATGATATGCGTACGGTTACGCAAGTGTGTAAGAGCTTCGGCGGTTGGTTGCTTCATAGAATCAGTACTTTATAAAATCAATGGCTTGATAGCACGCAATGACTTAAAATGTGATGGATAAGGGCAAGTTGGTCAAAATAGCTAAAACTGGTTTATAATATCGCTCACCTATCACAGTGAATACAATCTATAAGTTGCCACAGTGTAGCAAAAAAGCACTCTCAACAACATACAAATCGTTAACGTGCCAGTAGCGCTACTACCTTAAATAGACAAAGTAATGATAGTATAAAATCAGGCAATCAGATACCGAAGGTTGTTGTTGATCACTCTTTTTACCCATAAAAATAGTACGTAGAACTTAAGGATGTTATATGGCAGGCCATTCAAAATGGGCAAATATTAAACACCGTAAAGCCCGTCAGGATGCAGTAAGGGGTAAGATATTTACCAAGATTATTCGTGAAATCGTTTCAGCTGCCAAACAAGGCGATCCCGATCCTGACAAAAACCCACGCTTACGTGCCGTTATCGAAAAAGCTCTATCCGTCAATATGACGCGCGACACGATTAATCGTGCTGTCGATCGTGGTACAGGCGGCGGCGATAACGAGAATATGGAAGAAGTCAGTTACGAAGGCTACGGTGTCGGTGGTGTGGCTGTATTGGTCGAAACCATGACGGATAACCTTAACCGTACGGTCAGCGAAGTACGTCATGCTTTTACCAAGAATGATGGTAATCTTGGCACATCAGGCTCAGTGGCGTATTTATTCACTAAACGTGGCGAAATCACTTTTAACGATGTCAGCTTAGAAGATGAGGTCATGCTCGTTGCACTAGATGCGGGCGCCGTTGATATCGAAAATGATGGTGAAAGCTTACTCGTTATCACTGAATGGGAAAGTTTCGGTCAAGTCCAAGATGCTCTTAATGCGGCTGGTCTTATTTCTGACAACGCCGAGGTTACTATGTCACCATCTACCACGGCTGAGATCGACAATGTCGATGATGCTGAAAAGATCATGAAGATGATTGATATGCTAGAAGATGCTGATGATGTGCAAGAAGTTTATACTAACGTGAACTTCTCTGCTGACGTCATGGCTCAGCTTGAAGCATAAGCGTATTAATTGTTCAGTAAAAAGGGCCAGATACTAAAAGTATTTGGCCCTTTTTTATTAAGATAGCTCCAGACTCAGTTTTACGTCCAACTTCCTTCTAATGATAGTAAATACTCTTTTTTATCTAGCCCGCCTGTATAACCACCGAGCTTACCGTCGCTGGCAATCACTCGATGACAAGGAACAATAATGCTAAAAGGGTTTTTGCCATTGGCCTGCGCAACCGCACGGAATCCCTTTGGACTGTTGACACGCTGCGCGAGTGTGGCATAGCTGATGGTTTCGCCATACTCAATACCTTGTAGTGCCTGCCATACTCTTTTCTGGAACTCAGTACCCATAGAGAAGTCTAAAGGCAAATCCAATGTCTTACGTTTACCATCAGCATAGTCTTTGAGTTGGAAAATCGTTTCTATCAATAATGCTTGAGCAGGTTCATTCATGCTTAGGCTATTTTTGTCTATAAAAGTAAAATCTTCGTCTGTCAGGCCATAGTACTTTTTAAGTTTAGGTACAGATTTTGAGCTATGCCACGAGTTACCTGCCAGCAGCCAGTTGGCTTCAACGAGCATAGGCTGACCATGCTCATTGACACGAGCAATCAGTGTTAATCGATGTGACCCAAAGGCTGCTGTGGTAACTATCATAGCGTCTACTTCCATATTATCTTAAAAATGATTTACCAGTTAAAACTGGCTATCTTATTCTTTATCATCGGTCTCGAACAAAGCGGCGACAAATTGCTTCGGACTAAAAGAACGCAAGTCGTCAATCGACTCACCCACACCAATATAGCGGATAGGCACATCTGTCGTTTCGGCAATATTAAACACCACACCACCTTTAGCAGTACCGTCTAGTTTAGTAATAGTAATACCTGTCAGCGGCACAACCTTGTTAAACAGTTCGACTTGGTTGATAGCATTTTGACCCGTGCCAGCATCCAGCACAATCATACCTTCATGCGGAGCACTTGGATCCGCTTTACGCATGACACGTACGACCTTCTCTAACTCTGCCATCAAATGTGTCTTGTTTTGCAGACGTCCAGCAGTATCGGCAATGAGCACATCGATATTCTTTGCTTTGGCTGATTGCATCGCATCAAAAATGACAGAAGCGCTGTCAGAACCATGACCTTGCGCTACCACTGGAATATGATTGCGCTCGCCCCAAATCTGTAACTGCTCAGTAGCTGCCGCACGGAACGTATCGCCTGCTGCCAGCATAACTGATTTACCCTCGCCCTGTAGGCGCTTGGCAAGCTTACCGATCGTTGTGGTTTTCCCTACACCATTGACACCTACTACCAATATAACAAACGGCTTTTTGCTAGTATCAATCACCAATGGCTCAACTTTTGGTGTAAGGATATCAACCAATTCACTTTGCAACGCTTTATATAAAGAATGAGCATAAATCAAGTCACCACGATCTGTCTGCTCGGTGAGGCTCTTGATGATACGGTTCGTCGCGTTGACGCCGATATCGGCTACCAATAGTTGATCTTCGACTTCTTCTAATAGCTCGTCATCAATCTCTTTACCACCGATTAAGATACTGACCATGCCTTCGGCTAAGTTTTTGCGTGACTTACTGAGACCCGTTTTCATACGGTTGAACCAGCTGCCCTTTTTCTTATTCTCTTTTGTCTCTTGTGACTCTGTAGCAGGCTCTTTGCTAGTAGCTGCTTGTGCGTCACTGTCAGCCACTGGGTTTACACTTGGCGTGTCACCCAATTGCTCCTGCAATGGCATAGCAGGAATAGTCGACGCAGTATTAGTTTGACTTGTAGCGGCTGTCTCTGTAGCACTTGAAAAGCTTTCAGAATTACCTTTAGGGACGTTATGCTCTTCTGTCATAACAATTGGCGTAGCCAAAGCAATATTGTCTGCAGCGTCATTGCTAGAGACGTCTTGGTTTACCGTGCTGTCCTTTTGTGGAGCAATACTCTCTGTTGCATCAATAATGGGCACAGATTGCACCGGTAGACTGGGTAAGGTAATATCATCGTCATCTAAGTCGTCAAGACCAGCATCAAGGTTAATGACTACGCGGTTGCTATTGTTTGGGTTGTTCATAAATTTGCCCTAAAAGTTATCACAATCAATTATTTGTTTATTGTTAATGGATTTATAGGTTGTCATCTGGCTACGAGCGACATGACGCTTAATTTTGACCTATTTTAGCATAATTCAAGTCATGCTCAGCCCTTACCCTATTAGACTATCGTCAAAATTTATCTGTTTAAAAAATCACTCAATGATTTGAGAAAGTTTTGCTTAAGGTTTGGACACAAAATTCTGACCTGTTACTTGTCAGACTTCGCCTACTCTACCAAGACTTATTCGATAAATACTTATTAGGAATCCGTTATGTCATTATTCTCTAAGCACTATAAGAAAATCAGCAGCATAAGTGTGGCTGTTTTATTAACGACGACTATATTGGTGACAGGTTGCACCACGACGCAAGAATTTAGACCAACTGCTAGTGTTATGGTTGGTGCTCAGACCTCTTTGTAATGCCATTTATCACTATGATTAGCATCTAATTCTTCTATTATTATTTTATATAAGTAGACCATACCATGCCATTGTCTTTACCTCTAGCAGCTGCGCCATTACGCATGGCTTGTGCCTTATCAGTAGCAGCGTCACTTGCTGCGTGTCAAACCAATACGAAGCCTACTGACTCTGCAACTGCGACAAGCTCAATTGCAAAAAATAGCTTAGCTCAAAACATATCAGATGAAAATAAAACGAGCAAAGATACTCAGCCTTCTGAGTTGACAATGGACATGTCAGGTCGACATGAATATCAGTTAGAAAATGGTCTAAAAGTCGTCATAAAAGAAGACCACCGTGCCCCAGTTGCTATGACACAAATCTGGTACCGAGTGGGCTCGGCAGATGAGCCTCTTGATAAAGGTGGTATCTCTCACTTACTCGAGCACATGATGTTTAAGGGCACGACCAATGTCTCTAGTGATGACTATGAGCGGCTAATTGCTAAGTTTGGCGGCGTCAACAATGCCTTTACCAGTTATGACTATACGGGGTACTACGAGCTATTCCCTGCCAATCGTATGCCATTAGCGTTAGAGCTTGAAGCAGATCGCATGAAAAAACTTATATTCGATGACAAAGAATTTGCCAAAGAGCATCAAGTGGTCATGGAAGAGCGCCGCCAACGTACTGATGACAATCCACTTGCCAAAGCGTATGAGTCATTTCGTCTACTGGCTTTACCTGACAGCCCAAAAGGTGAATCTGTCATTGGACCTATGAACGAGCTAGAATCGATCAAACTTTCAGATTTAAAAGACTGGTATAAGACGTGGTATGCACCAAATAATGCAACGTTAGTCATCGTCGGCGACGTGCAACCACAAGAAGTACTTACTCAAGTCAAACGTTACTTTGGTGATTTAGAAAAAAGTGACCTACCCAAACGTACCTCTGTAACTCAAAAAGGCTTCCGTGGTTATCAAAAGGTAGACTCTGAGCAAGCCGTACAAGTGCCCGTTCTACTGATGGGTTATAACGTGCCAAGCCTTGCCACGGCAGGTACAAACAATGAAAAACAAGCTTATTCCCTGTCACTCGCGCAAGATGTGCTCGATGGCGGCTTATCTGCACGCTTAGAGAGTCGACTCATACGTGAGCAAGGTCTGCTTACTACGGTTGGTACTTCTTACGACTTGTTAGATCGCGGTGATGGGCTGTTTTTGATTCAAGCAACACCGCGTGAAGGCGTCAGCTTAGAGCAAGCACAACAAGCCATAACCTCAGAAATAGAAAAGCTAAAAACCGATCCTATTGCCAATGACGAGATTAGTCGCGCCAAGACCAATACGGTTACTGGTTTGATTTATGCGCAAGACAGCATGGAAGGACAAGCACGTATGATAGGCTCGTTACAATCTATCGGTCTAGATGACAGACTGCTTGCTAAACTGCCAGCTAAGCTTGACGGTATCAGTGTGGCTGATATTCAGGCTGCCAGTAAAAAATATTTGGTCAAGGACAACTTAACGGTGATGCATGTCGTGCCACCTAAAGACAATAAAACCTCAGCGAAATAGTAGTTGCCTATTATCAAACGTCTCATAAAAATGGCCATAACACCGTATTCTTAATAAGAAGAAACTCATGATTCAGAATAAATACGACCTTAAAGCAAGACAAGAATCTTTTAAGACTACTTCATCCTCTATAAGTAGCACTATCGCATCTAAAAAGCGAGCCTACCTCAGTGCTAGCGTAATTTTTGCTTTTAGCATCTTGGCGACTACTGCTCAAGCTGATACAACAGCTGCTGAAGATTACCGCGCACCTGCTGCAGTCGATGCAAGTGCGCCAATTGCTGCCTTATCTAAACTGACCAGCTTAGACGATGACAAACCTTTAAAAGTCACCGTACCGACCATTCAACAGTTTAAGACCAAGTCTGGCGTACCTGTTATGTTTGTACAAACGACCACCTTGCCAATCGTAGATGTTGATTTGCGTTTTAATGCTGGTAGCGCACGTGATGGTAGTATCAAAAAGGATGGTTTTGGTATTGCGAATATGACAGCGACGATGCTAGAACAGGGCTCAAAAAGCCTAGATGAAAACGCATTTACACGTGCAGTGGAAACGTTGGGCATCAATCTAAGCAGTAGCGCCTATAAGGATATGTTTATCGTTTCACTGCGTAGCTTATCTGATGACAAGCACCTCTTGCCAGCCATTGATTTAATGACACAGATGGTAAGTGAGCCTACGTTTGACGAGGAAGTTCTAGCTCGCAATAAAGCAAGACTGTTAGTCGGCCTACAGCAACAAAAACAAGATCCTAATAGCCTAGCAAGCATCGCTTTCAATGATGCTCTATATGGTACTCACCCTTACGCGCATCCATCAGTCGGCACACTAGAAAGCGTTCCTACGATTGAGAAACAACAACTGATAGACTTTAAAAACAAATATCTAGTGGCAGCAAATGCATCTGTTGCTATGACCGGCAACCTGACATTAGAACAAGCCAAAAAACTGGCAGAAGACATCACTGCTAAATTGCCTACTGGCCAAGCTGCCACTGATTTACCTGAGCCGAAACCGCTTACTAAAGCGCAGCACGTTCATATTCCATTCCCAAGCACTCAAACCACTGTACTCATGGGACAGCTGGGTAGCAAACGGGCAACCGACCCAATAGCACAGCAGCAGCAGACCAACTTTGCGGTTGGAAACGAAGTTATGGCAGGTAGTGACTTTAATGCGCGACTAATGACGGAGGTAAGACAGAACCTCGGCTATACTTATGGAATCTCAGGATCGATGAATCCCATGCTCTCTCGAGGTCCCTACCAGATTGGTTTTTCGACACGTAATGACAAGGCGCGTGCGGCTATTGATGCAAGCTTAGCGGTTATCAATGAGACGCTAGACAAGGGTATCACCAATGAGGAGATGCGCTTAACTACAGATAATTTGAAAAACAGCTTCCCGATGGGGTTTGCGAGCAATGCTGGTATTAATAGCTTACTTGGAATGATGAATTTTTACCAATTGCCGAATAATTACTTAGCTGACTATACCAATCGCATTGATCAAGTCACACTTTCAGAGGTCAATCAAACCATGCGAGATACGCTAAAGCCTGATAACTTTTTAATAGTTACGGTTGGGCAAGAAGATCCTTGGAAAGAAAAGAAAGTGGTAGAAAAAACCAGTAAGAAATAAATCGCTAGGAAGCAATATTAGAAATAAGCGTTATCAATCCAATGGACGTATTATAAATGGTAAAAAATACTACTCATAATATGTCCATTTAAATATTTGAACGGCTATAATCTTTAAATAAGAAGCAGAACATTCTTAATGCTTGGCATTAGGAATACTTGGCGTCAGAAATTTTTAGCGCAACATCATAGACAAAATGCTCAGGCTTATGGGTAGCCCCGTTATAGCTCAAACGGATAACATGCTTATCATAAGATGTCACTTTATAATTACCATTGGCAAAGTTATGTAGCGTCGGCACAATTAATAGCGCTTCTATTTGACGGTTATCTACTTTAACATTGAGGCGCTGACCCTCTCGCGGATATAAAAAATAATCACAGTAGTCATTTACCATGACCTCTGATATACGTTCGATAACCTGATTATCCGTTTCTTCTTGAATTAATTTTGGACAGACATCAGAGCGCTTAGAGGCCAAACGAGCATAAGAGTTCTTGATACTATCTTCTATCTCTTTAGAGCTTTGTATATGTCTATCAGCTTTATCCGTCACTATCATATTGTTTTCAGAGGACATCTCTGTACTACACGCACTAATCAGTAATACCGACATAAGTGCAGAAGTAAACAAAGCGCCATACTTATAGTTCGAGTGCAAAGAACTTTGCTTCTCGTTATTTAATCTATGGTAGCTTTTTATTGTCGAGCGCTGATTTTTCATAGTTTTCGCTTAAAGTAAATTTTGTAGTTTTCTTTATAAGCCATGAAAATATAAAGGCGATTGATAACACATATTATTAAAGCATAGTTTTTAAAGACCAAACAAATTTTTAATGAACTCATGTGTCTAACGTATGAATCCTACCAGATAATTACGAAATTATTATTTTTAGTAAGCATTGGAATAGTATATATAAAAATGAATATATATCTAGTGTTATCTCGGTTAACTTTATATTTATTCGAACTTTCGATTCTTCATAAATCAATTAATAGCGGCAAGAAGAGGAACTACTAGCGTGATTGAACCCCCACTTACGATAACCATCAGTATCTAAATGAATAGCCCCTGTCGCATATAATCCTAAGCCAAAATTATAAGGCTGTCCTTGATACTGCCAAAACTGACATAAGCCATCATGCATGGTACTCAAACGCCATAGATTGTCTTCATACTCAGGCACCCAGATATCCATAGCACTTGCATTCATATGCTTACTACTGTCTGCCCCGCCTGCACAGTCATTCAAACCCGGGTTACGATATACCGAACGTATCTCACTGCTGAGTGGTAAAATACCTTGGTTTTTCAACTCACTATAAAGGCGCAATGTTGGTACAATGTTAGACCATAGCTCTTGAGGTGGCAATTGATACGGTTCATACCCGCATTTACTCCAACTACGGGCAGTCGTCAGCAGTTGCGATAATGGCGGTACATTCTGCGACCCGACTCGTGCGCTGAGATAGCGTTCGTACTCTGCTACTTGTCTGGCACGATAGCTATTGCTATTTAACCATGCATTAAAGTCCATACTCATAGAATCGTTATAAGCACCATTATAGGTGTTGTTTGCTGTACTATAAGTAGTACCGCGTCTCACTACATTCACACGTTTGTTTTCTTCAATAGACAACCTAGCATCAATTTCGAAATCACGCTGTTTTTGTACAATCAAGTTTTGCATACTGTCGCCATTTGATGCATTCGCACCACTCAACATGGTGACACCAGGACGCTGATATGAGCTGTTGGTAGATGGCGTTATATACGCATTAGTGTTATTGCTTGTACTGCTACTTTGACGTATTTGGATACGGCGTTCACTGTCATCACTGATAATAACGGCATGAGCACTGACACTGCCAGCACATAGGATAAGAGTAATAATAGGTTGGCGAATTTGCTTATACGCATGGATTTTTGATTTTATCATTGCAAGAAACTACCGCTAAAAACGTTTTATCGATACTATCAAATTTTTAACAAGCAGGCTAAACTATCGCTTCTAATTTGAAGTCCAATATTGATAATTAACACTTATCCTTACAACTTTTATAATTGAGTGACTTTATTATTATTTGTGAATGATATAGCCATCGCTTGCTCGCATACTTTTATTAAAGTCGGTACTTTTTAGTACGATTCTCATCCTTATTTATAATGAGATAATTTAGTTAGTACTTCCCTCCTACACCAATTGTTAGCCAAATTCTGCCTATGTCTTCTAACCCGCAATATCGTTTTTCACGTCAGAGCCATCATTTGGGTCAAGGTCATGCACCGACACTATGGCAACGTATTCATATCGACCCATGGTTAACTTTACTGTTATTGACGGTTTTTTGTATTGGTCTAACGATTCTATATAGCGCCGCCAGCCAAGATATTGGTATGGTCATTCGCCAAATGGTCAGTTATGGTGTGGCATTCGCTGTGATGTTTACTATGGCGCAGATACCACCTAGTCTCTATCGTACTTTCACGCCTATATTTTATGTCTTAGGACTTATACTATTAGTATTGGTAGATATTATCGGTGAAGTACGTATGGGGGCTCAGCGCTGGATCAATTTGCCTGGGTTCGGTAGTGTGCAGCCTTCAGAGTTTATGAAGCTCGGTATGCCAATGATGTGTGCTTGGTTTTTGTCTAAGCGTGATTTGCCACCGTCAGCGTCTAGCATTGCTATTACCTTGGCATTAATTATTGTACCTGTGCTATTAATTGCCAAAGAGCCCGATCTTGGTACATCACTACTGGTCGCTGCTAGTGGCATATTTGTGCTTTTCTTAGCAGGCCTTTCATGGCGATTGATTTCTGCTGCTGTAATTTTGGCTGTGCCGTTTATTGGTTTTGCTTGGAATTTTTTACTCCATGACTATCAGCGTACGCGGGTATTGACACTCCTTAATCCTGAAGCAGACGTGCAAGGTGCCGGGTGGAACATCATGCAATCGAAGACAGCCATTGGTTCTGGTGGCCTCACTGGAAAAGGTTATCTGGAGGGCACGCAGTCACACCTACATTTCCTACCAGAAGGCCATACTGACTTTATCATTGCCGCCTTCTCCGAGGAGTTTGGTTTACTCGGTGTGATGCTACTGATGTTCATTTATTTCTGCCTTTTATCACGCGCCTTATATATCGCTTTCACCCATCCTGACGTTTACAGCAGATTGTTGGCTGGTGCTATCGCTATGTCTTTCTTTGTTTATATATTCGTCAATGTCGGCATGGTTGGCGGTATTTTGCCTGTCGTAGGTGTTCCACTACCATTCATTAGTTATGGGGGTACGGCTATCGTCACCTTGATGGCAGGATTTGGCTTGCTCATGTCTATCCATACACATAAATCCGGCTAATTTGTATAAGATACTTTCTGTATAATTCGTCTTTCGAGTAAGTCATTGTAATAACTATGGTAGTACCATTAAGATAAATTGTTTTGTATTACCCATGGTTCGATAAAAGACAATGAGCTATAGCGCGAAGAAGAATTTCTTTCTGAGCGCTATGGCTTTTTTATTTTAATGGTTTTCATATAATGTATGTTCGTATCAATCACTATAATAGTTACAAATCTGAAATAATTGTTCGTTTTAGCGCCTCTTATTTTTAATAGTAAATAGACACAATTTCCGATATTAGTTAACCACCTATCAGTCTAGAAAGATTTTATTCCTTGTTTTTTACAAAAAATTGCGTTAACCTCGTTTTACTGTACTCTGATACATAACCCGTACATAGCTACTAATAAACTTTGCATTTAAATATATTTAGGTTGTAGCATAGCCGTATAGTTAGCATCTTGTAGATTCCAGACTTTCAAATACACTACTTAATTAACGGTTTGATAACAAAGCGATACGCGATGTCCTCTGAACCTTT
Organism: Psychrobacter sp. APC 3279; assembly: GCF_030407795.1. NCBI lineage: Bacteria > Pseudomonadati > Pseudomonadota > Gammaproteobacteria > Moraxellales > Moraxellaceae > Psychrobacter > Psychrobacter sp. APC 3279. The sequence continues at coordinate 26,090 of NZ_JASDCR010000020.1, forward strand.
TATTAATGTAGCATTCTAATGAAGTTTGTATATCGCACATCATGTAAATACGACATATAGTGACATTGTCATTCAGTCCTGATTTTGGACTTTGTATTCAATGCTTATCGCTAACTATCATTTAAGCGTATCGTCAGTCACTCTATCTACTAGATGTACTGAATACTGATGATAATGAAATGAAAAATTACCATATATTAATATCTATAAGAGCCGCTCATTAATCAATATGAAAACAATAGATTAATGCCATGCTCAATCTAAAATATTTAGAGTTAGGTTTTGATGTATAAGTTATAGAGGTATTTATGAACAAGCGTTTATCTGGTTTACTTACAATGTCAGCAATGTTATTTGCTGGCTCTGCAGTCGCTACCAATGCAAATGCTGTAGAAGCAAAGACCACACTTGCTATGATTTCGCAAGATAACGCCTCCCACATTGACCGTGTACTTGGTGAACTAAGCCGTCAGCATGATGGTGCATCAAGTTTGGTAAAGTCAGCTCGTCAGCCGACTTCATTGGCACTTAGCAGCTCATTGTTAGCCAATGATACGACACAAGTTACCAATGATGAAGATGTATTAGAGCGCTTAACAGCTGTTGCTTCTAACTCTGTCAGTAAGTTCAAGCAGACTGGCCTTGCGTCTTGGTATGGTCGTAAGTTTCATGGTCGCAAGACTGCCAGTGGCGAAACTTTTGATATGAATGGTTTAACTGCAGCGCATCGCTCATTGCCATTGAACTGCTATGTCAAAGTTACTAACAAGACTAATGGTAAAAGTGTCGTGGTAAAAGTGAACGATCGCGGCCCATTCCATGGTAACCGTGTATTAGACTTATCTTATGGTGCTGCCAAAAAACTCGGTATTACGAGCAAAGGCGTGGGTAACGTTGCTATCGAACGCGTCGCAGGACCTTAATTTTAGGTATCAGTTTTAAAGATCAATAATATTGCTAGCCTATATAGCAAAAAAAGCCTAACTAACCATTAGTTAGGCTTTTTTTATGGTCTATATTTATCGCTCTAGGCTAATAGTAGCGACTGAACTACTCAAAATAAAGTACTATAAGTTCTATATATCTCATAACTCAAATGCGCTTTCGATAGCATCATCCAGACGCTCAACAGCAATCACATTGATACCCTTAAACTGAGGCGCATCTTTAGCAGGTGCATTGGCCTTTGGAATGATGGCATGCTTAAACCCATGTTTCATCGCTTCCTTTAGGCGCTCTTGTCCATTAGGTACTGGGCGTATTTCCCCTGATAGACCAACTTCGCCGAACACGGCTAATGAAGATGGTAACGCTTTCTCTTTAATACTTGAAGCACAGGCCAACAGTACGGCCAAATCAGATCCTGTCTCTATGACTTTGACGCCGCCAACGACGTTGACATAGACATCTTGTCCACTGGTATGTATCCCGCCGTGACGATGCATCACTGCTAGTAGCATGGATAAACGTTGGAAGTCTAAACCCAGTGCCATTCTTCTAGGCGAGCCTTGTGAATCATCTACCAATGCCTGCACTTCTACTAGTAACGGCCTTGTACCTTCACGACTGACCATGACAACTGACCCAGCAACAGGTTTGTCATAACGACTCAAAAATATCGCTGATGGATTAGCGACTTCTTTGAGCCCCATATCAGTCATACCAAAGATGCCCAGTTCATTAACCGCACCAAAGCGATTCTTGACCGCACGAATCATACGAAAACGCGAGTCAGACTGGCCTTCAAAATAAAGTACGGTATCAACCATATGCTCCAATACTCGCGGACCCGCTAGCGTACCTTCTTTGGTTACATGTCCTACTAAAAACAGCGCTGTCCCTGTTTGCTTAGCATAGCGAGTCAAAATCGCAGCAGACTCTCTAATTTGACTGACACCACCTGGCGCAGAGTTAATAGCGTCCGTATAAATCGTCTGGATAGAATCAATAATAGCGATGGCTGGCTGCTCTTGCGTTAATGCAGCACAGATAGTTTCTACGTTAGTTTCGGCCAACACACGCAGTCTATCAGCAGGCAAGTCTAATCGTTTGGCTCGCATGGCTACCTGTGCAAGCGACTCTTCACCCGTCACATATAGTGCACTACCTGCCAGTGAATCCGCCCGTGCCATATTGGTCGCCGTTTGCAGCAAGATAGTTGATTTACCAATACCCGGATCACCACCGATTAACACCACAGAACCTGCCACTAGTCCACCGCCGAGTACGCGATCAAACTCACTGATACCGGTTGGTAGGCGCGTGTCGAGCGTCACACTTACTGCATTAAGCGGCATGACAGCACTGTGAGTACCAGAGTAGTTACCAGCTGGCGCACTGGTACCACGAGTAGCAGCTCGTGCGTTATTGGGCTTCGCGGTGCTCTTATTATGATGTGGCATGCTGACATTTGGGGCTTCGACTAAACTGTTCCATTCCCCGCAATCCGTACACTGCCCAGCCCATTTACCAAAATGCGCACCGCAATGCTGACAGACATAGCTGCTTTTATTTTTTGCCATAGCTTATAAGCCTTATTCAGAGGATCAATCGAGAATAATGAAGGTAATAATGTCACGCTTTATAAGCGCTGATTCAAAAATATTTGTCATGATAAGTCAGCCATTGGTTTTGCAAGCTGTACTTGAAGAGGATGGTGTTAATTGTAGAGATATTAATTGTAGATATAAGTAGTAACTGGCTTATAAGCTCTATATAAAATAGTTTTAGCCTGCTCTATTAGTTAATCAGAAAATACAAAACTGTTGGTATAAATTTTACACAGCATTTGGAAAGCAAAATGAATAGGAAGTAAGGAAAATCCATACCAGCATAACTCTACTTTAACGGCACCTTTTTGTTTTGAGCGCACTATATAAAATAGAGTATGAGATAAGGAATTTAACGCTCTCACTTATACTTGAAAGTCTTTACCTAGATAAACAGATTTTACTAAATCATTTTCTAACACTTCAGCCGAAGTGCCTTCTGCAATGATAGCGCCTTCTGATACGATATAAGCTTTTTCACAAATAGCCAGTGTATCTCGAACATTATGATCCGTGATTAAAACGCCAATGCCGCGATTTTTTAACGTCAAAATAACGTCTTTAATATCACCGACAGAGATAGGATCTACCCCTGCAAAAGGCTCATCCAATAAGATAAACTTAGGATCAGCGGCCAATGCTCGCGCAATCTCACAGCGTCGACGCTCACCGCCTGACACGCTCATACCCTGAGACTTGCGCACATGTTCTAAATGGAACTCGCCAATTAACTTTTCAAGTTCTTGCTGTTGTTCAGCTTTACTTAATTCTGTACGAGTCTGTAGGATAGCTAAGATATTATCTTCGATAGACAATTTACGAAAGATTGATGCCTCTTGCGGTAGATAACCGATACCCGCACGCGCTCGCTCGTGCATTGCGTATTTAGATAAGTCCATTTTACCTAATGTAACGCGGCCCTTATCCATATTGACCAGTCCCACCACCATATAGAAGCTAGTCGTTTTACCAGCACCATTAGGCCCCAACAGTCCGACGACTTGACCCTGTTCGACAGAAAATGAAACGTCTTTGACCACCCAACGCTTACCATAGCGTTTGCCTAAATTTTGCATAGTCAATCGAGCGACGGGCGCCGTATTGTTATTTGATGCCGATAGGTCTAGATTTTTATCATCGCTCATAACTTACTCTTACTTTCACAAATTTAAGCATTGCTAAAGGCAGACTTATTTACTCATAGCCTGTTTATTTGGGTTAACGTACGCCACTTTGGTTTGTACCGTTGTTAGGCGGGAATACCAGTTCGACGCGCTGATTGCCGCCAGCAGTTGCTTCAACATCACCTGCTTTTAGGCTATAACGGATAACATTACCAGCGAAGCTTGCACCATTTTGAACCAGTTTTGCATTGCCAGTTAGCGTAATAATCCCAGACACTGCGTTGTAGTCAATCTTATTAGCCTGACCTTTTGCCAAGCCCTTTTCTTGCGTGACTACTTGCTGCATAGTCGCTGGACGGCCAGTTGCTACCGCTGAGTTAATGCTACGCTGCTGAGAAAGATTGACCGTGATGTTGTCAGCCGTCATCTTAAACGTACCTTGAGTAATAATGACATTACCTGCATAACTGGTCACGCCAGTACGCTCACTATAAGTGGCTTTATCCGCTAGTAATTTGATCTGCTGATTAGAATCTGATGGCAGTGCGTGACTATATAGCGGTAGCGCCAATAACATCACCATGGGCAGTGCGCGCAATTTGTGCAAGCAGAGTGATGATGCGCGTAAAGTAGGCAAAAATTTAAGTTTCATATAAATAACTCATTTCATAATAGGTGGTAGGATTTGCAAACTTTATGCTAGCTGCTATTTTTTGACACAGTAAATAAGAAGTACTTTGATTAAAATAATGCTTTATCTTGGCGTTCAGATGGAGAAAAGGCAACAGCCACTTGACCAAATTCGTACTCACCCGTCTCAAGATTGGCCGTCATACTAGAGGCTTCAAATCGATTCATGCCTTGTTCGACTTTCACAGGCGCGTCACTGTATACTTTGCCTGATTTCGTATTACCTTTTAGCGTACTACCAGTCACTTTTATCGGTTCGATATCAGGGGTACTCTTATTGCCTTCGCTCACCAGTGTAAATCCACCTGATAAACTAAGCTCCCCTGTCTGTTGACTAATAGCTGCACTGCCCGCTTGAATACGATAACGTTGCTCTGCAGATGGCTCCCAATTCATGGTAATGCCTGACATTTCATCCTGATTGGTCTCAGGATTATGTGTCAAAGACTCAGCGGTAAGCTCGTATTCGGTTTCACCTTGTTCATTGGTCTGTACGGCTTTAATATCGGTAGCTTCATAATCGACATCTGTCGTTTCAATATTGACTGGCGGCGTTACGTCGCCTTGCTGCTGAAAAAACCAACCCGCGATACCAGCAATAATTAAGGCTAATACAATTAATACACGTGTATTCACGACTGTTTATCCTGAGTTTGCGCCTCATCAAGCGTGTAATGCGCGATAAAGTCTTGATAATGTCCATGACCTTTTAAGATAAGATCACATATCTCGCGCACCGCTCCAGTACCGCCAGCACGAGTCGTTACCATGTCACTGCGCTTGATAACTTCAGCATGCGCATTAGGTACGGTTGCTGCAAATCCTACTGTTTGCATCGCCTTAATGTCTGGTAAATCATCGCCCATATAGGCACAGTCAGCAGCAGTGATATTCAGGGAAGGATCTAGAGAAGATAGCAGCTCGTTTAGCGCAATTAATTTATCATCACGGCCTTGCACCACATGGTTGACGCCCATTTCTGTTGCGCGCTTGTTCACCATTGCACTACTACGGCCCGTAATGATAGCTGTCAAAATACCGTAGCGTGCTAACGACTTAACACCCACACCATCCTGTACGGAGAACGCTTTGGTCTCAACACCGTTAGCATCATAGATAATTTGACCATTGGATAAAATTCCATCGACATCCATGACCAATAGTTTTACTTGTCCGGCTTTCTGTATCAAGTCCTGCATTATTTGTCTCTTTTTAATATTTATTTTCGAAGCGTTATTCTATATAGCTTAACTATTTCAACGGCAACTCACAAACCTTATTTGACCCCAGCTTGCAGCAAATCATGCACGGTAATAATAGCTTCTAAACGATCTTCATCGTCAATGATCAATAACTGGCTAATACTACTCTCATTCATGACACTAAGCGCATCTGACGCACGCATCGTTTTACTGATATGGCGTGGATTGCTGACCATCACTTCATTCATTGGCGTTTGTAGGTCGATGCCTTTTTCTAACCCTCGGCGTAAGTCACCATCTGTGAACACACCGACGACCTTATTATTATCATCAGTCACCACTGTCATACCCAAGCGACCAGCAGACATGGTAAATAAAGCTTGTTGCAATGGGGCCTGCTGATGAATCAAAGGCAAGTCTTCTGAGTTGGTATGCATCAAATCTTCAACACGCGTCAATAGCTGACGACCCAGGGCACCAGCAGGATGTGATAATGCAAAATCTTCAGAAGTAAAATTACGTGCGTGTACTAAAGCCACCGCTAACGCATCTCCGAGCGCTAAAGTAGCTGTCGTACTGGAGGTAGGCGCTAGATTAAGTGGACAAGCCTCTTGCGACTGACCGAGCGTTAATACAATGTCAGCTGCTCGCGGTAGCATACCGCGCTTATCACGACTGATACTGATAAGAGGAATATTTAGATGTTTGACCACTGGTAGTAGCATCTTGATTTCATCTGACTCACCTGAGTTTGAAATAGCAAGCAGCACATCACCTTGTACAAGCATACCCAAATCACCATGCCCTGCTTCACCAGGATGCATAAAAAAAGCAGGCGTGCCAGTTGAGGCGAAGGTCGCTGCAATCTTGCGTCCAATTAGCCCCGACTTACCCATGCCCGTGACTACCACTCGACCTTTACAAGTCAAAATAATGTCACATGCTTGTGCAAATCTGTCGTCAATCTGCTCTGTTAGTAATGCTAATGCAGATATCTCTGTGTTAATGGCCTCAATAGCAGTGGTAATAAATTGCTCATGGGTTAAGTTGTTTTTGGTATCACTCATGAATCCGCTCTATTTTTATAATGAATCAATACTTCATTTTACTACACTATCTTTCATATTAGTAATGGTCTACAAAATCTACACTAATATAGTGCTTTACACTGAATAAAGAGCTTGCTGCTATCTATACAAAAAAAACCCACTATATCAGCAGGTTTTAAACGAATAAATCATGTCTTAATATTTTTCTAGACAACATGCTCAATTAATGCAATAAGTTAGCTGTTGCTATCATTAGAACCGTCGTTTGGCTTATCTTCAAAGCCTGTAGTATCTGCTGTGACATCGAACCCACGATCTTGACCGAAGCCACCACGCTCAAATCCGCGCTCTTGACCTTGACCGAAACTACCACGTTCAAAGCCGCGATCCTGACCTTGGCTAAAACCACCACGATTAAATCCACTACGACTCGATGCAAATCCGCGCTCTTCAAAGCCGCCAGCAGCAGGGTTGCTACCACGTTCAAAGCCACCGCCTTGATAACCAGTCGGTACTGCGCTCTGAGGCTGAGCACTTGTACCTGTCGTCGTACTACTACGCGGGTTACGCGCTGGCACGACTGTTGAAATGGCGTGTTTGTATACCATTTGGCTCACTGTGTTTTTCAAAAGAACGACATATTGATCAAATGATTCAATTTGGCCTTGTAATTTAATGCCATTTACCAAGAAAATAGAGACAGGAATGCGATCTTTGCGCAGCGAGTTCAAGAACGGATCTTGTAAAGTTTGTCCTTTTGACATGAAATCTCTCCTAAGTATTATATAGTTATGTTTTGGGTGCCAATTATTTTAAGTGTTAATTTAATTATAATGGCTAAAAGGTAGATACAATAAGGTGTTTTCTTTATAAAACGTATCTAAATAAATATTCGTTGCTCTTAAGTGATTCCACTTTATCGCGAATACGTTATTATTGTAAATAATTAAGTAACTAGTTGTTTCATTAATAATTTTTGTCTACAAAAGTTCATAAGCCAGACATCATAACAACGCTCAATGCACTGAGCCGAATTATAACAGCTATCTATGTCAATCTTTGAAACTAATTGTGTTAGCTATCATTGCACCTTAAGACAAGTACTCTCGTGTTTCGGCCATGGTTTCAAACGTTTGTAATATCATACGACTGCTAGCATCAGCCCCGCTCTCAGATTCTGCTATGCCATTTGATGATGCGCTGGGCAATTGCATTACCTTTCTCAGCCATGTGTACTGACGTTTTGCTAGCTGTCTTGTAGCATATAATGCCTTATTTTGCATTTCCTGACAAGCAAGCGCCTCGGTCTCTTGGCTAGCCATGTTTGGTTGAGCAACTGACTGAGCAACATTATCTGAGATTTCTTTTTCTTCATTGACATCTGTATGCTTTCCAAAAGCTTCATAAAATTGAGCTTTATCTAGATGAGTCTCATCAAATATCGGATGCTCAATATGTACCAAATATTCTAGTACTTGCCTGTAGCCTACACAGCGCATCGAAGGCATATTAGGCGTGAGCGGATACTTTTTTAGTAAGTCTATGACTTCAGCCACTAGCCCTTCATTCCACATGATATCTAGACGTTGTTCGATACGATTATGTAGCCATGAACGATCTGGCATTACCGATAGCGCGTGCCACTGCTGCTCTGGGTTATGGGCTAGGGCTTGCTTTGGCTTGCGCTGCCAGTCACTTATTGGAATATTTGTTTGTAGATAGACCTCAACTGCTCGCGTGATACGCTGAGTATCAGTAGCATTCAAACGCGCATGGCTTATAGGATCGATACTCTCCAAATAATCATATAGAGCGCTAATACCTTTCTCTTGACGCCACTGCTCTACGCGCGCCCGTACGCTGTCATCGCTATCAGGCACAGGAGACAATCCATCGAGTAGCGCCATGTAATACATCATGGTGCCACCTACTAATAATGGTATTTTTCCATTTCTGTGACACTCGTCAATAATACGAGCAACGTCACTGACAAACTCCGCCACACTATAGCTTTGCATAGGATCAATGATATCGACCAAATGATGTGGATAACGCGCCAGCTCAGCAGCTGTTGGCTTGGCTGTGCCAATATTCATATCACGATATATCAGTGCTGAGTCCACAGAAATTAATTCAAAACGACCTGTATCGTATAGCTCGTACGCCAGTGACGTCTTGCCGCTAGCAGTTGGTGCCATAAGACAAACCACGCTATTATCCGCCAACTTGTGAGAGATGCTATCAGACGAATGTTGCATAAAGTGGCCTTTCATAATATATGGATAACTCAGATATCAATTGGTTTAATTGCTTTAAGATGTTGTAATTATTTTCAGATATTCAGGATAGCATTAGCTTTACTAAGCGATGGCTATCTATCGTCTTGATAGCATTGTTCATCATTATTTCAGTAAGATCATTCACGAAAACCATTGAATCTTGCACAGACATTTGCGCATTGACCATTATAAGTTGTTGATTAATCTCAGTAACACTGTTTGGTAATCTATCTTTTTTGAATAATTGATCACTAGAGGTAAGTGATTCGAACAATTGGCTTACTTTAAATTGCCAGTCTTTAGCACTTATCAGTGCACACTGCCCTTGGTGATAAAATAATAACCAAGGTAGCTTTTTATCATCTGTGTTTAAGTCCATGTCAACAGCTTCTACATCGTTAATGATATCTAAGCAAATTGGTAAAGATGCAAAAGTACCTGCTCCATCAGAATAATGTGAAGTGCTGTGGTTACTATTGTTACTTTGGTCTGATCGTTCATTGATATAAGATCGCGCTGACTCTTGCAATGAAGGATTATATGAAAGTGATTGGTTTGCAGTAGACTGATAAGACTGTCTAGTAGATTCTACTCGATTATTCTGCCTTTGGTTATTGCTAGACTGACTACTTGAGATGGGCATTTCAGACGAACGACTTTCAGAAGCATCTACGTTTGATAATTCCGCAGATATATATTGGCTATCAGCGTCTGTCATCGCTACGGACGCAGATGCAGAATCAATTCCAAGCCCAAACTTAGCTACATCAATCGTTTTCAACTGCGTACGAACTGTATGGCCTAAGTGCGCCATAATATTATTCAATGGACTGATTTTGATACGTTGTTTAGATGGATGCACATTGATATTTAACCATTGAGTTGGCAAATCAAAATACAGTGCATACCCCATACCTGCTAGCTGCGCACCTTGCGCCAGTTGACGTATCTGATTGCTAATCAATGCTTCTTTTACCAGTCTGCCATTTACATAAATCAGCTTGGGTAAGTCAGATTTGTCATAATGTAGCGGCCATAACCAACCACTAATCGCTGCTTGATTAACATTGCTATCATCGCACGCTACAGACGACTGTACCAGACTCGACAAATCTATCGATATTGCTAATGCATTATCTGTCAATGCCATACCCGTTGCTTGTTCCAACCGCGGTAGTGGCAAGCGACTGTCATTGTTACCACTAATACTCGTAGCACTTGCAGATAATGATAGCCGCTGTTTATTGTCATGAAAAAGTGTCAAAGCAACATCGGCACGCGCCAGTGCGACTTCTCGGACAATGGTTTCGATATGACCGAATTCAGTAGCAATAGATTTTAGGTTGCCACGGCGGGCAGGCACATTGAAATATAAGTCTTTGACTATGATTGTTGTGCCGCGGTTATGGACAACTGGTAAAAGTTTCGGAGTGTCACCTAATACGCCAGCGACCTGTAATTGACGGCCAATACCACTATCATCATGACTACTGATTAAGGTCAAACGTGAGACAGCAGCCATCGCCGCTAACGCTTCACCGCGAAAACCCAACGTCGTAATACCATGCAAATTAGCAACGTCAGCAACCTTACTGGTCGCATGACGAGTAATGGCCATGACCATGTCATCAGGATGGATACCCAGCCCATTATCTACTACCTCAATCAGGCCCATACCGCCTTGAGTGATGCGCACCTCAATACTGGTCGCACCAGCATCGATGGCATTTTCAAGCAGCTCTTTGACCACTGCTGCTGGACGTGTCACCACTTCACCTGCTGCTAATTGATTGATCAGCAACGGCGATAGTTTTTTAATGCGGGTATTAGAATGATTATCTGGCATTGATAGATGTCATATTTTTGGAAAGTAGCGATTGGTATAATTTAGATATTCGTTTAGATGTCAAGTTGCGATAGATCCAAGCCCTGCGCTTGGCCTGCCTTTGACAGTCTCAACTGCACTTGGCGAGCTTCAGTGCCGTTATCATCGCTTACACTTTGAGTCATATCGATAAATAACGTGGGCGGCGGAAGATAGCTATCAGCACGGCTAGCCCATTCGATGATGACTAATGCTTCAGGCTCATCCAGATACTCGTCAAATCCAATAAAAGACAGTTCTTCTGGATCTTGGAGACGATATAAATCTGCATGATAAACTGGCTTGATCGAACCATCTTTTCGCTGAATACTATAAGGCTCAACCAAGGTATAGGTTGGACTTTTTACCGCACCTGTATGACCAAGCGCTTGTAACCAGTAACGCGTCAGTGTCGTTTTACCTGCGCCCAAGTCCCCTGCCAGCCACACGCTACCTGTCAGTGGTAATGTCGCTAATTGCTCAGCCAATGATTGAGTATCTTGCTCAGAGTTTAATATCAGAGTCTTTAAGTATTTGCTATTTTCTATAGATTGACCATCACACATCAGACTGAACCTGCTTGTACTTGCTCTGTCTGTACCTGCATGGTCACCGTTGGATTGGTAAAGCTTTCACCACGAATCAGCTTGGCATATAGCTCAGAGTCAGTCCACTCAGCACGAACCTGCTCACTAAATTCAAAATCTTCTAAGACCAGTTTACCCATTTGATCGTTTGCAACATCATGAGCAAAGCACTGCGCATACCCTGTCGCCGTCTCGTGGGCAATCACTGAGTACACGCTGACATCAGCTTCACCATTTTGCATTTGTGTCTGACGTAGTATTTCTTGCGCCCAAAAGAATATCACTCGTGAAAACTGCTCTGCCGATGGTGAAACTGGTAAGCTGATCCAACGTGCGCTAAATTTCTTACACGCTGCGACATACTCAGGATCATCTTTGTTCCAAAAACAAATAGCATGATCAAAGCTATCAATAATGTCCTTGATCGAAGACTTTAGTAGACCAAAGTCATAAACCATTTGCCCATGGTCTAAACGAGTGGCCTCAAGGATCAGCTCAATCTGATAGCTATGGCCATGAATCGAGTGCTTACAACGCTCAGAACTACAGTTACGAACGATGTGAGCATTTTCAAATTTGAACAGTTTACGAATACGCATAATAATTTGACCAAAACAGTAAGCACTATGGTGCTAAATGTTAATAAATAAGAGTTTGCCGCGTTTATAAATCGGTTTATGACTCATTATAGCAAATCGCCATGTATCCGTAAGTAAGCACTTATTAATACAATGATTGATTGAACGAATCAATTGACAGACTAGGACTAACCTTATTGGAGTTGCTCGTCATTCTGCATAAAGAACACTTAGCGAAAACAATAGAGGATTTGAATGATAATTGAATCGTAGACGAATTGTGCGAGCGCTATCTATTACTAAAGCTTAAGCCTATACTCTATTCAGTAAGCAGCTATGTTAGCTGTATTCACCCTGTCTTGAATGCGCTTAACTTGGCGTCAAGAGTAGTGTGCTGTAAAAAAGGAAACGATTATGAGCAAAGGTCAAGATAGTAAGAAGAACGTTAAGAAAAAGCCCCTTTTGACTGCTAAAGAAAAGAAAGCTGCCAAACAAGCTAAGAAAGACGACAATGGTAGTATTTTAGGTAAACATTAATAATCAATACATCAATATGCCAATCTGACCTAACCGTTTGATTGGTATTTTTTTGGTTCGTCATTGGCCTTTAGCTAAGCACTGTCTTATTAAGCTTAGGTTTTGATTAAGCTTAGGTTTTGATTAAGCTTAGGTTTTGATTAAGCTCCGCGCGGTGCAAACATAATAATCGCCATTCCTAATAGCGCAACTATCGAACCCACTATGTCCCACATGGTTGGTCGTATACCATTGACCGTCCATAACCATAAAATCGCCATGCATATATAAACACCACCATATGCAGCATAAACCCTGCCCGCAGCAGTCGGATGTAATGACAGCAGCCAAACAAATGCAACCAAACTCAGCGCACCAGGTATCAGTAGCCAGATTGACTTACCTTCTCGCAGCCACAGATAAGGCAGATAACATCCTGCTATCTCAGCCAATGCAGTAAGCGCAAATAGCCCAACCGTCTTTAATTCTGTCAAAAATTACTACTCCTTGACCGTAATAAACCCAGTCAGATATGGTACAGCATTGCCAGAAATAAGCACTCTATCTCCTGTCACGATACAGTCAAGCACGCCGCCTCGACTAGATGCTTGATAAGCAACCAATTCATTTTTAGCTAAATGCTCCGCCCATAAAGGTGCAAGTCCAGTATGAATCGATCCCGTTACTGGATCTTCATCACCACCATTTGCTGGCCAAAAGTATCTAGAGACAAAGTCATAATTATGATATTTTTCTGAGTTTGCCTCACAAGTTACAACCACATCATAAGGCGCTAGCTGCTTCAACTTCTCATTATCACGCACAACATTCAATACATCAGATTCAGAGTCATAGATGACAAAATACGCTTGAGCATTACGGTAAACTTTAGCAGGAGCAATAGATAAACCAGATAGTAAACTATCAGGAATGTCATCAACTTTTTCAGGCTTTCTATTAGGGAAATCCATTTGTATCTTGCCTGATTCTGTTTGGACAATGGTCATTGTGCCAACAGCTTTGGCTAAAAATCTAATCGACTGTATGTTTGAGTTTTTATTAAACAGTACAAAGGCAGCAGCTAAGGTCGCATGACCACAGAAGTCAATTTCAGTCAATGGTGAAAACCAGCGAATATGATAGACACCTTTATCATCAGCAACGATAAAAGCCGTTTCAGACAAGTTGTTTTCAGACGCAATAGACTGCATCAAATTATCATCTAACCATTCATCTGTAACGATGACAGCAGCAGAATTACCTTTGAATACAGTATCAGTAAAAGCGTCAATGACGTTTATCTCTAGTTGCATGTCATGTTCTCATTCTTAGTTATATTTGTTGTACTTTTATCGTTGTTGTCGGGCAAAAGCAGCTGGCCTAATGTCTATAAAAAAGTAGTATAGTATCTGTTTTAGCAACCGTAATTTAGATGGAGATTTATAGTAGCGAAAACCGATAGTAGCAAGAACATAATGTCACCGCTAGCTCTCATTACTTAGACATAAAAAAGCCTATCTATATAAGACAGGCTTTTCTAAATAACGTTTTCTAATTAAATATCAAACTCTAGTGCTCTATCGCCTTCGCTATCTTTAATACGCGTTGGCAGACCAATCTTGTTTAGTAGATTGATAAATGGCTTAGCATCTAGCTCTTCGACATTGACCATTTTGCCTGCATCCCATTCGCCAGTCGCAACTAGTATCGCAGCAGCAACAGGTGGCACGCCTGCGGTATACGAGATACCTTGGCTACCAACTTCGTTGTAAGCATCTTTATGATCTGAAACGTTATAGATAAATACTTCAGTCTCAACACCATTGATCTTGCCTTTGACTTTGTCACCAATGCAGGTCTTGCCTGTATAGTTCGGTGCAAGCGAGCTTGGATCTGGTAGTACCGCTTTAACGACTTTTAGTGGCACCACTTCTTGGCCTTCAGCAGTCATCACTGGCTGCTCAGACAACAACCCTAGGCTCTGTAGGACAGTGAAGACGTTGATATAGTGCTCACCAAAACCCATCCAAAAGCGAATATTTGGTACATCTAGATTGGCTGACAATGAATGCACTTCATCATGACCGCTTAGATAGCTGTTCTGTACACCTACAACTGGCAAGTCGTCCGTACGTTTGACTTCAAACATTTTGTTAGACTGCCACTTGCTGTCTTGCCAAGAGTAAACCGTACCGGTGAACTCACGGAAGTTAATCTCTGGGTCAAAGTTGGTCGCAAAGTATTTACCATGGCTGCCTGCATTGATATCAATAATGTCGATATCCGTCACAGATCCTGCATCCATCATGTCATAGCCAAGACGCGCGTAGGCGTTGACCATACCAGGATCAAACCCTGCACCTAAAATGGCAGTGACATTGTTGTCTGCACAGCGCTCTTTACGTTGCCACTCATAGTTGTTGTACCACGGCGGTGTCTCACAAATCTTACGTGGATCTTCATGAATAGCCGTGTCTATGTAGGCAGTACCTGTCTCAATGCAGGCTTCTAGTACGGTCATATTGATAAATGCCGAACCAACATTGATGACTATTTGTATTCCAGTGTCTTGTATCAGCTGCACGAGTGCTTGACTGTCCATCGCATCGACTTGATGCGTATGCAAGACCGCAGCCTGCTTAAAGCTGTCTTTTTCTTTTACACTTTGGGCGATGGCATCGCATTTGTCTTTGGTACGTGAGGCGATATGAATCTCACCAAGTACATCATTGTGCATCGCGCATTTATGCGCGACCACTTGAGCGACACCGCCTGCTCCGATGATCAGTACGTCTTTTTTGTTAGGCTTAGCTTGTTGGTTTGTGTTCAATGAACAATCCTCCTTTGTGTCCCTGTCGATACCATTGATAGCGGCTATGCAAAACAGAAACGAGTGAATGATATGCGTGAATTAAAAAGGAAGACCGAGGAAAACCCACGCACCCGTCGGGCAAATAATACTCCATTATTTGCCCGACGCGATTATAACAATTTTTATTCCCTTATCGGTAAAAAATATGTATAAAAAGTAGAGATATTAAAATGTCTACTAATACAGGTTAAGTCTTTGTTTTTTAATAATTAAAATACAAAAACTCGACAATAGCATAGTCTTAAAAACTAAGACTTAAGACAAGCTGGCTTTATATTCCTCATAATCAAACTCACGCTGGATATCAGTGCTACCGTCCAAACGATGGATCACTATCGCTGGCATATTGACCCCATTGAACCAGTTTTTCTTGACCATCGTATAACCTGCAGCATTGCCAAAGGCAATCTTATCGCCTATCTGAAGATTACTCGGTAATGCATACTCACCAAAGATATCCCCTGCCAAGCAAGAACGACCATAAATAATGGTATGGTCTACTGACTCAGCATTAGTTTCAGGTGGCGTAGCTTCTGTTGGATTACCAGTAGGTGCAATATTGGCAGCAGTATTATTGATCGCAGCAATCGGTGCTGACTCACGATAGATTAGTAGATCAAGCATATGTGCTTCGATAGACGCATCAACGACGGCTAGGTTTTTTTGATTGTGCATGGTGTCTAGCACGGTGGTCACCAATGTACCTGCGCCATGAATACTTGCCTCACCTGGCTCAAGATACACTTGCACGCCATAGGTTTCGCTAAACGCTTTTAAACGTGCGGCTAGCTTTTCTAATGGATAGTCAGGCGCGATAAAATGAATGCCACCGCCCAAGCTAACCCATTCAAGCTGCGCTAAAATATCACCAAATCTTTCTTCAATATCCGCCAAGCTTTCACTAAAGGCTTCAAAACTGTCATTTTCGCAATTGTTGTGAATCATGACGCCAGTGATATCACCAAGTACTGCTGCAATTTTCTCTTTGTCATGTTCACCAAGACGGCTAAATGGACGCGCAGGATCAGCGATCAAAAACGATGAGTTGCTAGTCTTTGGATTGAGTCGTAGACCTACAGGTATATTTTGCGCGGCGGCTTGCGCTTTAAAAGCGTTGAGCTGTGAGATTGAGTTAAAGATAATTTTATCCGCATAGTTCAGTACTTCAGGGATTTCATCTGCACTATAGGCGACGCTATAAGCATGCGTTTCTTTCTTATCACTGCTACTGGCATCGTCGTTCTTACCAAAGGTCTCATAGCCCAATCTGACTTCGTTAAGTGAAGATGAAGTCGTGCCATGCAAATAAGGCTGCATCACATCAAACACGCCCCATGTGGCAAAGCATTTTAGTGCTAATAATGCTTTTGCACCAGACAGTTCACATAGCCTAGCAATGATTTTCATATTGGCAACGATGGCTGCTTCATCAAGCACATAGTAAGGCGTTGGTGGCAATGACGCGTTGATAGAATTCTCTAGATTTTTTGCATTCATAATAGATTACCTAATAGACACTCTGCTGTTGGTATCTTGACAGACAGATATAAATATTTGCGCTATAGTAGACTAAATTCATCATAATTAGAATATCTTATGGCACTCTCAACCGATTATTCCACCTCAGCCAGTCGATCCCATTCATCACAATTGGATCCGAAAAACATAGATTTGACTTATCTAGATCCTAATGCGCGCGCCGTGTTGGATTTTTGGTTTGATAAAAACAATGAAGCGTACTGGTTTGAACAAAACGATCGTTTTGATAAGCAGATACAGGATAAGTTTGGCGACATTTGGCATGCAGCAAAACAAGGCGAATGTGTCACTTGGCGTATCGCAGAGTCTTCATTAGATGGTAATAGTTCGATAACGGCGTTGGCAGGACGCTTGGCAGAAATTATTGTGCTGGATCAGTTTTCACGCAATTTATGTCGTGGACAAGCAAGTGCATTTGCGCAAGACGGTATGGCGTTAGCACTCGCCCAAGAAGCCATTCAACAGCCTTATTTTGATACTCTACCAATGCAATGGCGTAGATTTATTATTATACCGTTTATGCACTCTGAGTCGGCCATGATTCATAAGCGTTATCTACCGCTATTTGAACAACTAAATGATGCAAACACATTAGACTTTGAACATCGTCACAAACAAATTATCGATCAATTCGGGCGATATCCACATCGCAACGAGGTACTAAATCGCGACTCAACCGAAGATGAAAAGAACTTTTTAAAACAGCCTAATTCATCGTTTTAAGCGAGATTCCTAGTACTGCCTGAAGATACTCAAAGTTGTTACACAAAGAATTATTATATAAAAAAAGGTCTGAATCATATCACTGGTTCAGACCTTCTTTTTTACGACAAATATTTAGAGAGTATTAAATACTTATTAGTAATTTACCTTACCAGTAGTAAACGTAAATGATTGCTGCTCTAATACTTTATCGTCAACCAAAATATCAAAGCTGACCTTATATTTGCTATTGCCATAAAGTCCACAATTACCGCCTTTATTACTACCTGATTCACAGCTTTTCAGCGCATCAGTTAATGGCAAAATAAATGCTTCATTCGTTGGTAGCGCATAATTCGTACCTTTGTACGGATCATTGTCAGAATCAAGTAATTGAATAGGCACATCTATATTGCGCTGCACATCTCGGAATTTAACGTTACTCACTTTAACTTTATCAGCGGATGGCATGTTGATATAAACTGGCTGTCCGATAGGATCAGTACGCAAATTGCGCCCAGAGCCTCTGACTGGATTTGGGGTTTCGTTATAAAGTGCAGTAACTGTCCCGCTCACATCTTGACATGGGTACGTAAAAACACCTTCCAATGTTTTATTTGCCGTGGTTTTTGTCCCTGCAGCATTGCTTACCAAAACATAGCCTTTGTTGTTAGCAGCATTTTTACTACTAGGCGTATAGGTAACCACTCCTGTTCCTACTACGCCTGAGGTTGGCAACATTAAAGAGCGTAGATGATAGGGCGCTGACAACAAAGACTTTGCCATAGAGCTTGCCACGGCTTCTGTACTCAAAAAATTGCCTGCCGAACTGTAATATACAGACTGGGCAATGTTTTCAGTGACACCATATTGAGAGTTGCCATAGTCCGCATTGATCAATCGATCTGCCAGATCTAATCCACTGAAAAAAGGATTGTTAGAACCTGTCACACTAGCAATATCGCTGATTTCATTTTCGAAATGCGCGTTAAAGCTGGTTGGTGAGCTATTAGCAAATACATGTTTAATGTAATTTGCGTGCTGAATAGCAATATCATCTAGTTCTGTATCAACAGATAGACCATTTAGACCACAGCTGGTTCTTGCTAGACTGAACTGATTATTTGCACTTAGTGCTGCTTGTACATTATTATCAGCTGATCCATTGCCATCAACGTTAGGAGTATCACCATTTTGTTCAGTTGGTGTCGCTATAATCGGAGCGGAAATAATAGGTTCCGACGTTGTTGGCTGGGCTGTTTCATCATTTTGTGAACTGTCTGGTGTATTAGCAGATGTAGAACTGCTATCAGAATCACCACCTCCGCCGCACGCGCTGAGAAATATCGTTAAAAATAGCACTGCCGCAAGATTTTTCTGAGAAGTATAAGAAGTCATCGCTCATCCTATAAAATAATAACCTGTTTGTGAAAAGCAATGAGAATCAAAATCAGTTACAGGGTGGTTAGTAATTGATTTAACAGTGTTTTATTTTAGTATCATATCTATTGTAATACAAATTATGAACTTTTGATCATTATTTTGTAAAAAAACCTGCTACTCGCTGATTGCAAGTAACAGGTTTCTTTTCAGGTCTATAGATTAACACTAAGCTTAGGCTATTTTTAAGGCAAAGATATCATCTATAAAGTACGATTCTTTTATATCCGCTATACAGTCACTTTTTTATGATCACGTTTCTATAGTCACTTTCCTATAGTCACTTGTTTATAGTCACTTGTTTATAGTCACTTGTTTATAGTCACTTGTTTATAGCCACTTTTTTATAGCTACTGTATTTCTAGCGCTTTTCTTACTGGTGCAAAACTACGTCTATGCATTGGCAAGACACCATATTTTTCGATTGCTGCCATGTGCGCGCGCGTCGGATAGCCTTTGTGTTTGGCAATACCGTATTCCGGATATTTAGCATCCAGTGTATACATCGATTCATCACGACTTACTTTTGCCAATATACTGGCCGCTGCAATACTAGTATGACGCGCATCGCCTTTTACCCATGCTTGACAATCAATTGCAAATGGCGCTACCTCTAACTTTTTAAAGCTATCATAATTCAAGTCAGGACAACGATTTCCATCAAATAGTACTTCGACTTTAAGTTGATTGAGCGACGTACTTTTAGCATTTTCCGCGGTCGAAAAGCTTTTAAAAATCACTTCTAGCAACGATTCGGTACATAAGCGCATACCAAGCATTGTTGCCTGCAAGATATTCACTTGATCGATTACTGCTGCTGGTATATCAGCGATGATATAACCGATAGCATGCTGCTGAACCAATGGATAAAGGATATCGCGCTTTTTTTCACTCAGTTGTTTGGAATCTGTCAGTATCGATAACGGCGTGTCTTTGAGCGGTTGTTCCTCAATCAATCCTGACCAGGTCGCAGGTAATATTGCCGCCGCCACATTGACGCTACCTAGTAATGGGCCGCGCCCTGCTTCATCAACGCCGATTTGCAGTATTGATTGCTCCATCTCTTGGTTATCATTAGACAGATATTGAGTAAGCAATTCAGCGGTATTCATTTGCCCATATAAACGTATGGGCGCTGCTAACTGAATATATTGTCCTTTAACATCAATGTGCTCAATATTTATGTCAATTATTTGAACTGAGCTTTCTGTATGTTGGTTGATATGCATAATATTAGGAGGTCTTTCTCGTTTAATTAGGATTGACGGTATCGGTATTTTGGATAAACCACTGTTCAATCACGCTGTTTGCAGGCTCATGGTTACTTTGCTGTTGTAGTGACTGCTTTGTCACTAGTAAGTCGTGTAATTGCTCGGCATAAGCGCGTGGTTGTAGCAATCGCATTACCATGCGGCAGATATTGTCACCGCTCGCTTGCTCTTGAATCAGCTCAGGTACGATTGGTGCATTAGCCAATATATTAGGCAATGCCACATATGGTACTTTTACCAGACGCTTGGCAATTTGGTAAGTGAGCTGATTTAATTGATAGACTACTACCATCGGACGTTCAAGCAGCATTGCCTCTAGCGTTGCTGTCCCAGATGCTAGCATCACGATATCTGATGCCGCCATGGCATGTTGGCTAAACTCTGGCTGGGTATCATCATAGACCACCACAATTGCTGCACGTAGCTGCTCTGAGCGTTGGTCGATCACTTCTTGCACGATATATTGATGGTTTTGATCGACCGTTGGAATGATGAAGCACAGCTTAGGATCTAACAGGATTAACTTTTGAATACCATCAAGCATCAATGGCAAAATGGCCATAATTTCACCGCGCCTAGAGCCTGGCATCACACAAATAAGCTGACTCACATCATCAAATCGTTCGATGAAGAACTGCTGCAACCCATCATTGTCCCAAACGAGCTCACTGCGACGTTGATTGATTGGTGTATCGATAAGGGTCTGATCAATGGTTCGTAGTAAGGGATGACCCACACAGATCGCTGGATGGTTATGTCGCTCATAAACTGGCAACTCAAATGGGAATAGGCATAGCACTAAATTGGTCGCCGCTTTAATATTATGGATACGTGACTCGCGCCACGCCCAAATAGAAGGGCTGACGTACTGCACACAAAACACGCCTTGGGGCTTTAGTTTTTTGGACACGCGTAAATTGAAATCAGGTGCATCAATACCGACGAACCAATCAATATTAGCAGCCTTAAATGCGCTCAATAGCTCGCGACGTGCTTTGAGCAAATCCGGTAGCTGCGACATGACCTCAACCAGACCCATCACTGCCAAGCGCTCTAACGGAAAAATACTCTGTAGCCCTTGTGCTTGCATCTTTGTACCGCCCACGCCTACCCAGACAATATCATCACGTAGATTATTCATTTGCCGCATAAAATCTGCGCCTAAGCTGTCACCAGATACCTCACCTGCGACGATGCCTATCACTAGCGGCGTAGCATTTATATTTGCTACTTGAGAATCCGTCTCGGCTTGATAAATGAGGTCAGTATGGTGATGAGACGTAGCAGAATCTGTCATGACAAGCTCTCGATATTAGAAATACACAAAATAAAATAAACCGTTATTATAAAATATAACGCAATAAATCAGCGATACGACCTCATGAATAATATGCGCACTCATCCGTACTGTTTTAATACCACAGTTTGGGCCATCCATCGCTAATGTTGCTATCATACTTGACGATGGTACAAATAGCGAAATTCATACATAAAATCTGAACGTTATGCATCAAAAACTCAACCAACTCTTATTAATAGATAGAAAAACCAAATGCTAAACGTGCATTTAGAACGTCAAATATCACGCTAAGTCTCTATAAGTATAACTAAGTTTTAGTTTCCTCATTCCAGTTATCAGTCAATTAACTGCTCGACTACCCTTGTCAACCAACACTTTTGTCCGCATAATGATTATTCCTATAAATCAGCTAGACGATATATAACCATGACAACATCAGTTACCCATAATGCAGATATTGACGACGTGAATATTGAAAAATTTATTCCTTTGATTACCCCCGCCGAGCTAAAAGCCGAGCTGCCTCTGTCAGACGACGCGTATAACACCGTACTAAAAGGTCGTAATACTATTCAAGATATCTTGGATGGTAAAGACAAGCGTTTGTTTGTGGTCATTGGCCCTTGCTCTATTCACGATATCAAAGCCGCTCACGAATATGCCGATCGTTTGGCCGTATTGGCAAAAGAAATTGAAGACAGTGTATTTGTGGTCATGCGTGTTTATTTTGAAAAACCTCGTACGACGGTTGGCTGGAAAGGCATGATCAACGACCCTGACATGAATGACAGCTTTGATATAGAAAAAGGCTTGCGCACGGCTCGTAAATTGCTACTTGATTTGAATGAAAAAGGTCTACCTTGCGCGACCGAAGCACTTGATCCAAATACACCGCAGTACATACAGGATCTAATCAGCTGGTCAGCCATTGGTGCACGTACCACTGAAAGCCAAACGCATCGCGAAATGAGCTCTGGCCTATCATGCCCAGTTGGCTTTAAGAACGGTACTGATGGTGGTATGACAGTTGCTGTAAATGCCATGCAAGCGGTTAAAGAAGGTCATAGCTTCTTAGGTCTATCATCAGATGGTAAAGTCTCTATCATCAAATCTAAAGGTAACCCTTACGCGCACGTGGTACTTCGCGGTGGTAATGGCAAGCCTAACTATGATGAAACTGCGGTAGCCCAAGTTGAAAACGAGCTGGCAAAAGGCAAGACCAATAGCAAGATTATGATTGACTCAAGCCATGCCAACTCCGGTAAAGACCCTTACCTACAACCGATGGTTATCAAAAACGTTGCCGAACAAATTCAAAACGGCAATAAATCAATTATCGGTATGATGATTGAGAGTCACTTAAAAGGCGGCAATCAAAAACTGACTGCTGATTTGAGCCAGCTTGAGTACGGCAAATCAATCACCGATGGCTGCCTAGATTGGGATAGCACCGTCACAGCATTACGTGACTTACGTGATATGGTAAAAGATGTACTACCAAATCGCTAATAGCTATCCGCGATAAATTATCGTCGAGCAAATAATAAAAAGCCCCTTTCGCACCAGTGCGAAAGGGGCTTTTTATTTATGAATATTCTATAAGAAACACTCTATTCTAAGACTTGGTTAGCAATGACCAGCAACGATACATGTTTCGTTAATTGGTCAGAGCTAGCCTTATTTTTACATTAGTATTTTTATAACATTGATATTACATGTCAATGCATATTGCACTGCTCTCAATTAACTATTTGCAGCACCTAACACACTCTCCAAGCTTTCGAGCACATGCTTAGACGAGACATTCTTTCGTAAATCTACCAGCTGCTCATGCGCCATTTGACGGCGAGGCTCAGCCAACGTATTCCAGCGAGCTAGTACTTGCAGTAAGCGCGATGCCAGTACAGGGTTGGCATCATCTAATTTCTGAATCACACCTGTATACATCTCTAGACCTTCTGCCGTCCAAAGTACCGTCGGTTGCGAACTAAAAACGCTGATAACCGAACGGACACGGTTAGGCGTATTCCAATCAAAGTCTGTGTGCGTCAGTAGCGACTTGACCATATCAGGCGTTACATCGTCAGCGGCAGCTTGTACACTGAACCACAGATCGATAACCAAATCATTTGCTTGGAAACGCTCATAGAAGTCCGCTAAGTACTTATCCGCATCTACCAATTGATGATTGACCATGGCCTTCAATGCACCAAAGCGCTCAGTCATACAGCTCGCATTATCATACTGCTGCTGCGCCCAGTCTGCTGCATCATCTACATTGGCAGTCAACGCCATGTCAAGCACGACATTACGCAGCGCACGAATGCCTCGAGCTTCAGCGCTATCCTCATAAGCCTGCATTGGCAAGTTGTTGTACAACTCAACCCATTGGTCTTTTAACTTACCAGCTACTTGCTTATATAGCCCATCGCGCTGCTCTTTAACCAGCACTGGATCGTAGTCTTTAGAAATAGCAGAAGCCAACTCTTGCGCTGATGGAATATCAAGCAATCGTGCCGCTAGCATCGCATCATCAGCCGCTAAGACAGGCAGCGTCTGCGCCAATGCTTCTAGGTATACATCAGGGCTGCTCTTCGCACCTTGTCCTTGCAGCAAAATACGATTTACTAGCATTTGAGTAACCTGCCAGCGGTTAAACCCATTGGTTTCATGCTTAAGCAAGAACGCTAAGTCTGCATCTTGGTAGTCATAGTTAAGCTGTACTGGCGCGCTAAAATCACGTAGTAATGACACAACAGGCTCGCTCGCAACGTTTTCGAAGACAAACGTTTGCGTCGCCTCGTCAAGCAATAACATACGCTCAGCGACGATAGCACCTGAGTCTTTATCGAACAATGCTGTTGCTACAGGGATCGGCAATGGTTTTGGTGCATCAAAGCCTTTGACATGGCGTGTCTGCTGATTCAAAGTGATGGTCAGCGTCTGTGCGGTGCTATCATAGGTTTGAGAGCCTGATACTACTGGTGTACCAGGTTGACGATACCAATCGATAAAATTCTCGATTTTGTCATCAGTGATACTCAGCGCTGACAAGAAGTCCTCAACCGTTACTGCTTGTCCATCATAACGACGGAAGTACTCATCTGTTCCTTTTCGGAAATCATCTGGCCCTAATGTATTGGCAATCATACGCACAATTTCAGCGCCTTTCTCATAGACAGTTGTCGTATAAAAATTATTAATCTCAACAAAACTTTCTGGACGTACTGGGTGTGCTAATGGGCCTGCATCTTCGCTGAATTGATGGGCACGTAGAGTCGCTACGTCATCAATACGCTGCACCGCACTTGACTGCTGATCTGCTGAGAATGACTGATCACGGTAAACGGTAAAACCTTCTTTTAAGCACAGCTGAAACCAATCACGGCAAGTAATACGGTTACCTGTCCAGTTATGAAAATACTCATGAGCAATAATGGCTTTTACGCTAAAACTACGGGCATCAGTGGTCGTATCAGGGCTAGATAACACGCAAGCAGTGTTAAAAATATTCAAGCCCTTATTTTCCATCGCCCCCATATTGAATTGGCTGACCGCCACAATCATGTAGCGATCTAGATCGTAGGCTCGACCATAATTGACCTCATCCCACTCCATGGCATCTTTTAGGGCTTGCATACCGACATCGCATTTATCGATATCAGCAGACTTGGCGTACAACTCAAGCAACACTTCTCGACCTTCGCTGGTCGTATAAGAATCTGTCAATACGTCTAAATCAGCAACCACACAGGCAAATAGATAACTTGGCTTATTGGTTGGATCGTGCCAGATGGCATAATGGCGGTCTGGCGCATCGGCCACTTCACCTGCTTCGACTAAGTTACCATTGGCCAATAACGTCGGATAGCGCTTATCTGCTTCAAGTCGCGTGGTAAATATCGCTAGCACATCAGGGCGATCCGGATAAAAAGTTATCTTACGGAAACCTTCTGGCTCGCACTGAGTGACAAACATAGTATCGTCGCCACTGCCCGCCATATATAAACCTTCAAGCGCCGTATTGGTCTGTGGGCAGATACGCACTTGAATATCTAAAGTAGCTCGCTCAGGAGAATTATGAATCGTCAGCTTACCCGCTTCCTGCTGATAATCCTCAGTGCTCAGTACCTTACCATTCATCGTAATCGTTAGCAGCTCTAATGACTCGCCAAATAAAACAATGTCCCCTGCCGTTTGACGTACCATCTCAAGCGTACTGTCTACCTGCGCATAGTCTTCAAACAGCTTAATATCTAAATGCACTGTCTCGACATCAAAACTTGGTTTGGTATAGTCTTTTAAGTTAATCTTGCTTGGCGCATGAGGCGGCACATCTGGCATTTCAGGATTGATGATTTGTGCATCAGTTTCAGCAGTAGACATATGGTGTCCTATTATTATCGGTGGTTTGGTTATAAGTTATTTTTACTGGGAATGAGTAAGATAGTAATGAGTAATATCATTTCGCTATTTGCAGAAGGCTCTAGTGCAAATAAAGACTTTATCTTTAGGCTAACTAATCAGCTAAGCACTTAGTAAACTAAGCACATAGACAAAGCTTTGCAATGATTAAGCTAATTTTAATCGCTAATCTTACCTTCTCTTTAAGCTTATAGCTAGATTGACCTAAATCGCCAAATTTCAAGTATGTATAGTAAGATATCGTCGGTTCAAGATGATTTAAATATGAAACATACGTTATCAATTGGATAATGTCGTTGAAAATGATTTAATAGTCGTACTGATGACCAATCATTTAACTAACGGCCTATTATATGACAAAAAATACGGTGAAACGTGCAGACATTACCCTACCTTTGCTTATGGAGTATGTTGAGGCACTACTACCCTCATTGACGACTCAGACAGAACAGTCACCTGAGCATAATAAAGATAATAGTGAAGCATTATGGGTAACACATAACCATGCCGACTTATTAGCACTACAAGCACAACTTGACGATACTACATCTACTAATGAGAACACTAAATCAAGGCTGAACGCACGACACTTATCAACGCTATCAGATCTTGCTAAACAGCATGTACCTGATCGTTATGAGCTTGCTTGCTTTTGGCTGCCTACTTTGTCAGAAGAGCTGACTCAACACTATGTGCCGCTACTGATGCGCTACCGTGACCTGTATGCCGCGCATTTACTTATTGCATTGGACAGCTCGATAGATTTGAAACCTTATGGCTTTACGCCATTTGATATATTGAATGAGCCATCTCTAAATATTGATGACATTCAATCTATTACCTCATCAACCGTTACTGCGACGCTTTGGCAATTTAATCTATATGACTACAAACAACTACCAAATTGGCTCAATGCTGACTACTGGGCCAACCCTGAAAACTGGGGCAAGCATCGCTGGTAATACACTCAATTTTATCTATCGTAATTTACAGTAAAAATACTTACATAAATTAACATTTAGTATATTATAGATAGAGATTGCCTAAGTTTTATCGGAAGCAGTTTAAAAAAACAAATTTAATTAAAATTTTAGGAGCTCGTCATGTCAATCAGTTTTTCTAAGATCGCTGTTCTTGCTGTGCTATCAAGTGCCGTTGCACTAACCACTGGTTGTGCGACCAAGCGTTCTACCTCAGAAGTTGTTGTTGCTCCGCTAGGTATTCCAGGTGGACAAGTTGGCTATAATGGTGCGGTTATCGTTGATAACTCAAACGCTGTCATTACTGGCGCTGAGAATATCCAAGCAGTAGTCTACTTTGCCTTTGATAGCAGCGAAATTACTGCTCAATCAGCGAGCGTCCTTAACCAACACGTAAGTCTGCTAAATTCAAACCCAGCAGCGACTGTCGTTATCGCAGGTCACACTGATGAACGCGGTAGCCGTGAATACAACATGGCACTAGGTGAGCGACGCGCACAAGCTGCACGTAACTACCTTGCTGCTCAAGGTGTCACTGCAAACAACATCCGTGTGATTAGCTATGGCGAAGAGCGCCCTGCAGCAGCTGGTAACACAGAAGACGCGTATGCACAAAACCGTCGTGCTGAGCTGTCTTACTAAATTGTGATTTAGCGTTATTTATAGCGTTCGATGATTAAATAAAAGCCCAGCAAAAGTATATTGCTGGGTTTTTGATATTTTTGACCAAATAATTAAATATAGATTATTTAGACAATACATAGCGTTCAAACTTACATACTCTTATATATTCAGTTCTATAATAATCGTTTTTGACGACTAGTAATATATGCCGACTTTCAACCTTACCCAGATACAGTATACTCAACTCGACACCAAGACATGGTGTGTGACGGCCCAAGTGAGCGAGTCAATCAGTCATTCAGTCACTGAGAGCTTGTGGAAAAAGTCATTATGGTTGTCATCATGTAATACATCGTATAAAGACATCATCAAGTTCAGTAGCTTAAAATGGCACTATAAAGTGGCGACAGCAGCACCTAGACACTCAGTACCTACTCTAGCACGTAAACAGCGTCAGCAGCAGCGACAAGGCGTCAGGCAACTATTGCAAGAGCTGCTTAGAAAACTAGAAATAGATGACACCTTAGATGAGTCAAGCTTTCCCTATCGGCTCGTTAATAGTCAGCATTACGTATGCTTTAGTCATACAGGAGTTAGTAGTTCAAAGCAAACTACAGAATCGAATCAGACAAATTTTACGCATTTACACAGCAAAATAGCGGTTGTTATCAGTCATCAGCGTCCTGCTGGTATCGATATAGAGGCCAATAATATTGCATGGCATGTAGTCAAACGTTTCTACTCAGAGAGTGAGTTGGCTATTTTACAAGAGCTATCTACAGATCAGCGAGAACGCGCTGCCAAACTGTTATGGCAAATAAAAGAAAGCTTTATCAAAGTGAACCAATATACGTTAGCTCAAGGCTTGGGTATGGATTACTCTCACCTTATTCCTAGCTTGATTGAAAATAACAAAGAGATTAACTCTGACTCTGTATTCAATGATAGTGAGGATACGGATTACCAATCTGTTTATCGTATTGCCGCGTTACAATCGCAGCAGACTGTCATCGTTTTTTGAGCAAGGTTTTCTAAGTAAAGTTCAAACCTGATTTTTAGAATATCTTTTAATACTTTATTTTAAGCATAAAAAAACGACCCTAAAAAGGATCGTTTTTTTATTTTCTACTAATGACAGTCTTTAAACTGTGATTAGATTAGAAACGGTAAGTTGCACCAAGTTTAACAATTGGGAACCACTCTAACCAATCTTTATCTTCTAAATCTTTCTCAGCTTGGTCAGCTACAAGTTCTGCATCTGGATTAGTATTACCAGCTACGCGATTAATTGTTGCAGTGGTTTTACCCATATATGCTGCGCCAACTTCACCAAACAAACCAAAATTGTTAGTAATATTAGGACGGAAACCAACTGTTAGGTAAGGTGCTAACTTGTTACGATGTTCAATAGTCCCTTCTAAAGCACCTACGTCACTTAATAGATACTCTTCACCATTAACACTGTAATACGCGTCGTCACCACTACCCTCAGGATTTGCACGCACATCAATATCGTTGTCAGGAACGATGATACCAGCACCCATCGTGAACCAGTTACCAGTAGGACGCAATTGCACACCTAAGTAAGGATTGCTAAAATCACTATCAACATCATAATTGATGTCATTTGCGTCAAAATCACCGCCGAAAAGGTCAGCTACATCGCCACCTGCCCAACCAGCTTGCAATTCAGTTTTTTCGTTAAGTGACCAACCGATATTCGCACCATAACCTAGAGTACCAACTTCAGCGCTAACTGATGCTGGGTTTACTACTTTACTGAAGAAACCTTTAGTACCACCAACAACAGCGCCAGTAGTGTTGCTTACTACACCAGCGTTAGCATCATATGCGTAAGAAGCAGGTTCTGCTTGATAGGCAACAGCAACTGGCTCAACTTCATATGCAACTGCAGCGTTGTCATCAACAACGATAACTGGATCAGCAGCTAATGCAGCAGTTGATGCTAGAACAGCAGCAGAGATTGCCGTCAATTTAATAAATTTCATAATTATTCTCCTAAAGTGTGAAATAAACCCGCCCATAAAAAACGATGATTGTGCTTTTGTTAAACCATCATTTTGTTGAGGTGATTAAAACAATTCTGACTTGAAAAGTCACCCCTACTGATGCTGTTTTTATTTGCCATTATGTAAAGATTGCATAGGTACTGTAATAATTGCTACACCAATCTGTAAAAATTCGCTTTTATGTTACATAACGTCCTTAAAGTAACCAAACAGCGTAAACATGAGACTTCGCTTGCTTAATGTTTATGTAAGGGTATTGCAAAACATGTCCACATAGTTATCTAGAACGCACTTTGAATCAATGACAATTATATGGCTCAACCTTACAGAATAGTGTGCCTTGTGAGTTGACGTATCTATTGTTACGTATATAGGCAAATCTACGCCAACAAATAAAACGATATAAATGATCTCATATAACGCGACTAACGCTTGCCTCAAGCGAATATTATGCTAAATTAGTTGTTATAATAGATTTGTTATAGAACGTTAGTAATGTCACTATTTGTCTTATTTATGAAAACCTTGTGATGCTGCCTGCTCTATTTCTTTACTCCTACTGAGCCATATATATGCCTAAAGTATCGTCGATTACCCGTGTACTAGAAATCATCGAAGCAGTGTCCTATGCTTCAAAACCGCTTTCTCCACTTGAGCTCTCACAGGAGCTAGATATCCCTAAACCGACCATTCATAGATTGATTCAAAACTTGGTTGATGATGGTTTTTTGACTGTTGATATTGGTGGCGGTATTATCCCTGGTAAGCGCGTACGCAATTTGAGCGTTGAGCTCTGGCAGCAACGGTTATTTTTTAACGAACGGCAGATGATTTTGCAAAAGCTGGTTGACGAGCTAAAAGAAACTTGCGGCATTGGTATTCCTTATCATATGAATATGATCTATACCAACCGTGCTCAAACGACCTTACCACTACAGATTTATCTTCCTGTCGGAGCAAAATCACCCATGTGGTGTACAGCGACTGGCAAGCTCTATCTAAGCCAACTATCTACAACTAGCCGTATGAAAATTCTACAAGGGTTGCCATTAGATAAGTTTACTAAGAATACGATTACTGATATCAATGCATTAAATGCCGAGCTTGATCGTATCGCTGATACTGGTATCGGCATTGATAATGAGGAGTTTATCTCTGAGATGGTGGCAGTGGCTGTACCTATCTTGGATAAAAAGCAACGCTATCTGGCTTCTCTCTATCTGCATGCGCCCACCATACGCGTCTCCTTAGATGATTTGCTGACGCACGTACCAAGACTGCAAGAAGCCGCACAAGACGTTCAGACGCTCGTCTATGATCTGCAGAGCTAATACTATCTATTAGCCATCAAAAAAGGTCTACGCTATGATTTTAGCGTAGACCTTTTTCTTTTTAGCAAATGCATTCTCTTAATTAATGCCATCTACTAGTGATACTAAAAATTCTTAATATTAGTATTTTTAAGAGTTAGCATGTCTAAAAATTGATATGTCTAAGAAGGTTACACCCAAAAGAGACACAGTTAAGAGAGTCATGTTTAAGACAATAATGAGACATCATGACGTCCGATAATACTAGAAAAGTCTTTATCACCATTCTCTACAGTATGTGAGGCATATAATTCTGTTGCTTTAGCACCCATTGGCGTGTCTACTTCAGTGTCTTGAGCAGTCTGCATCGCAAGGTTTAGATCTTTTTGCATCAATTTGCTCATAAAGCCACCTTGATAGCCATTGCTAGAAGGCACATTTTCCATGACTTTTGGATAAGGATTATAAACTTCTAGTGTCCAATTACGCCCTGAACTCTGTAGCATAATGTCTGATAGCACCTTGGGGTCTAAGCCGTTCTTGACACCTAGATTAATCGCTTCTGCCGTGCCTGCCATCAGAATACCTAACAGCATATTGTTGCAGATTTTTGCGACTTGTCCTGCGCCGTGCTCGCCAGCATGAAAGATGTTTTTCCCCATCACAGCAAGTATTGGCTCAGCCTTAGCAAAAGCAGCAGCATCGCCACCGACGATAAAGGTCAAGCTACCAGCAACTGCCCCGCCTGTACCGCCAGAGACTGGTGCATCCAAGAAGTCTATCCCAAGCTTACTTGCCGCCTCTGCTACTGTCCTTGCATCAGCTGCCGCAATCGTACTACTGTCAATTACAAGCGTGCCTTTTGGCAGTTCTGCAAGTAATCCATTAGAGCCACTATCGCCTAAATATACAGAATGTACATGCTGGCCTGCAGGCAACATACTAATCACAACTTGAGCATTACTGGCAGCATCTTTAGGACTTTTTGCGACACTAGCCCCTGCTTGTGCTAGGCGCTGGGTTGCAACTTCAGACAAATCAAAGACAGATAGCGTGTAACCTGCCTTTAATAAGTTCTCTGCCATTGGCGCACCCATATTCCCAAGCCCAATAAAGGCGATATTCGGTTTGCTGGGCTCATTATTCATTGTACTTATATCCTTTGTACCCATCTCATCACTCCTTGATGATTTATAATGTAGCTATTGCTACATACTGTTTGACAGTATTTATTAGTGAATATTGCTTACTAGTGAATGCTACTATCTTATGTCTTAGCATCCTTCTTTAAAACTTTATAAAATCGCTGACAGTCTTACGTTATAAATTTCTTTTAGGCAGTCAGCCGACGTATCGACTACCCAAGGCATCGCTACCCAGCCAATCGCCCAAAGGATGCTCACCTTTTGGATAAGGATTGCCAAAATGCTGATCGATATACGCCTGCCCTTCTACACTTAGACAGTCTGCCAATGAACGCGACCATTTGGGATTTCTATCTTTATCAATTAATAATGCCCGCACGCCTTCTTTAAAATCAGGATTGGCCGCGCAATGTACTGCGACATTGGTCTCTAAATACAGTACTTGTTCGATCGATAGGTCAGCGACTTTGTGATATAACGCATAGGTTAATGCAGCCGTGACTGGGCAGCCATGCCGATAGGTTGCAACTGCGCGCTGAGTCCAACTGTCTTCTGCAAAGTCTTGGTTTAGCTGCATGAGTGCTTCATCGCTTTGTAGCAATGCATCGATATCAGCCAGACCGCCACTATTCATCAGTTGCTGAATAGGCTGCCAGTAAGTTGCAAGCTTACTATCAGACAGTTCGGCTACGGGCAGTTCAGCAAGTGCACGACTGACAATACTATGTGCGCTATTGCTATGGCACTTATCTGCACCGCTCGTGTTATCGACTGCCTGCCAGTCGCTCTGTTTAAGACGCTGTATGACGGCATCATAATCATGACTGGCAACGGCATACTCTGCTAGATTGGCCAATAGTGCATCGCTGCCATTGCACATCGCGCCAGTTAGACCTAAAAACAAACCCGTCTTAGCAGGCATACGCTGTAAAAACCAACTGCCAGAAGCATCAGGGAACAGTCCAATAGTGACTTCAGGCATGGCGAAACGTGTGCGCTCAGTGACCAGACGATGACTACATCCTGCCATCAGTCCCATACCGCCGCCCATGATGATACCGTCACCCCAAAGTATCAGTGGTTTCGGATAAAAGTGCATTTGACGATAGAGACGATACTCGTGACTAAAAAACTCAGTAGCATACGGGTTTGGCATTGGTGCACTGGTAGACATGCTGTCATAGAGCTTACGAATATCGCCGCCCGCACAGAACGCTTTGTCGCCCGCACCTTTTAACACAAGCGCTACCACTTGCTCGTCCGCTTGCCACTGCTCTAACTGCGCTGAGAGCAATTGACACATATCAACGCTGAGTGCATTAAGTGATTTTGGGGTGTTAAGTGTCATGACTCCAATCAAGCGTCCACAATCTGTCGGTTCAGTATTGAACAATACAGAGGCCTCTTGCTCGGTATTATTCGAAGAGTTTTGGGTATCGTCGGTAGCTGCTGTCATAAAAGTGACCTACAAAGTTAAAAAGTTAAATAATGTCATGAGTGTTATGACTCAAGAATTTTAAGCAATGCTTATTTGTTTTGCCAATTGGGTTGACGCTTTTCTAAAAAGGCTTGCACCCCTTCGCGCTGATCCATTGTGTCAAATAGCTTAACGAAAGCTTCACGCTCATGGATAAGATTTTGTGCAGGCGGCGTGTCTCTAGCCGCCTGAATAAGTGCTTTAGAATAACTGACGGCGACAGGCGATTGTTTCGCTACTTTCTTTGCCAAATCTTGAGCGGCTTGTAGTCCCGAGCCTTTTGCCGTGACCTCCTCAACCAAGCCAATACGTAATGCAGTCTCTGCATCAACGCGTTCACCGCACAGTATCATACGCTTTGCCCACCCTTCACCGACTAGCCAAGGTAGGTTTTGGGTACCACCTGCACAGGGCAGTAACCCCACACCTGTCTCTGGCAGTGCCATCTGAGCGTGCGCTTCTGCAATACGGATATCACATGCAAGCGCACACTCTAGTCCGCCACCCATCGCATAGCCGTTGATGACGGCAATACTGACACCGCGATAGGCAGACAGGGCCTCAAACGCTTCGCCAAATGCAATCGCCATGCTTATTGCGCGGCCTTTATCACCATCTGAGAAGTTGTTTAAATCTGCACCAGCTGAGAAGAATTTTTCGCCATCTCCATGCACAATCAATGCGTAGATATCGTCGTTGGCATTGAGGTCGGTAATGAGCTGCTTAAGTGCATGTAGACTGTCTATCGTCCACGTATGTGCCGGTGGGTTATTCAACGTCAATGTTGCGGTATGGCCATCAATTGATAGCTGTAGATTTGTATACTCTGTCATAAAACATCCTTGTTTCAGTAAAACGAGATAAGTTAGCGGAGCTGACTTAACCCTTCATCTTGCAAGACCTGACGTGAAATAATCACACGCATGATCTCATTGGTACCTTCCAGAATTTGATGCACACGTAAGTCTCGTACATGGCGCTCAAGTGGATATTGATTTAGATAACCATAGCCGCCGTGCAACTGCAGGGCTTCATTGGCAACATCGAAACAAAGATCCGTAGATAGACGCTTTGCCATCGCGCAGTAGGTAGACGCTTGTCCATCATTGTTATCAACTTTATCAGCTGCTAGATACAGCATTTGGCGTGCGGCGATGGTCTGAGTCAACATATCAGCAAGTTTAAACTGTACCGATTGTAAGCTAGCAATTGGGCTACCAAACTGGCTACGCTCTTGTACGTAACTGGTTGCCGTCTCTAACGCCGCTTGTGCCGTTCCTACCGCACAAATACCGATATTAATACGACCACCATCCAGTCCTTTCATCGCGATACGAAAGCCTTGACCTTCTTCACCTATCAGGTTTTCTACTGGGACTTTGACATCTTTAAAACTAATCGTCCGTGTCGGCTGTGCTTTCCAGCCCATTTTATGCTCGTTTTTGCCATATTCGATACCAGCACTATTGGCATCTACGACGAACGCTGACACGCCTTTTGGCCCTGCCGCGCCCGTACGCGCCATCACTACCAATACATCGGTTGAGCCTGCGCCAGAAATAAAGGTTTTTTCACCGTTCAGTACGTAATGCTCGCCTTGCTTATCCGCTTTGGTACGTAAGGAGGCTGCATCAGACCCTGCATTTGGTTCTGTTAAGCAGTAGCTGCCAAGCCACTCACCGCTGACCATATTGGGTAGATATTTTTTGCATAGCGTATCGCTACCATATTCACCAATCATCCATGCGGCCATGTTATGAATACTCATATACGCTGCTACAGCCGTGTCGCCCCATGCAAGCTCTTCGAATACCATCGCTGAGTCCAGTCTTGGGAGGCCTAAGCCGTCATACTCTGGATTGGTATACAGTCCCAAAAAGCCAAGCTCACCAGATTTTTTGATCACATCTATTGGGAAATGCGAGTTGCGATCCCATTCAGCAGCGTTTGGCTTTAGCTCTTTTTGCGCAAACTGACGAGCCGTTTGGCGAAAGGCGACTTGGTCATCGGTCAATGAAAAATCCATAGGGTCATCCTTGTTCTTATAGATCAAATAGAGGGCTTAAATTTCAGATAAACATCAATAAAAGCGTTAGTAAAAATGTTGATCAGAGATTTTATAAGACATTAGCGCGACATGATAGCGGCATAACGATAGTAAAATTGCGTTTAATAGTACCGCAAGTCGCATTATCGTCATACCGAAAACACAAAATGTCATACTGAAACAACAGTGAGCTCACGATTAAATTGAAATCGTTGTGTTGACACCGCGGCTTGCTTCATCATCAAACCAACGTGCGGTCACTGTCTTTGTCTGAGTATAGAACTGGACGGCTTGCTTGCCATAAGGACCTAGGTCACCAAGCTTGCTGCCACGTGAACCTGAGAATGAGAACATAGGTAGTGGCACAGGGATTGGCAAGTTAATACCGATTTGACCAACCTGAATGTCTTGCTGGAACTTATGTGCAGCCGCCCCTGACTGAGTAAATATCGCCGTACCATTGCCATGTGGATTGGCATTCAGTAGTTCAATCGCTTCGTCCAAGCTGTTAGCACGCATGATACATAGTACTGGACCAAAGATTTCTTGTTGATAAATTTGCATATCACTTGTGACATTATCAAAGATAGTTGGGCCTACAAAGTTACCTTTCTCGAACCCTTCAACGGTAATTCCACGACCGTCAAGTATCAAGCTTGCGCCCTCTTCTACCCCAGTTCCAATCAAATGCTCGACACGGGCCTTTGCAGCAGGCGAAATCAGTGGTCCCAAATCCTTGTCATTTTTGCCAGCTGAAACGATTAAGTTTTCTGCTTTGGCTTTAATCTCATCAATCCATTCACCAGCTGCGCCTACTAGTACGACGACTGACAGTGCCATACAGCGTTGACCAGCGGCGCCAAATGCTGCGCCTGCTAGCTGATTGAGAGTTTGCTCTTTATTAGCATCAGGCAGGATAACACCGTGGTTTTTTGCACCCATCATACATTGAGCACGCTTACCTGATTGGCTGGCACGCTCATAGACATGTTTACCAACGTTGGTAGAACCCACAAAAGAAACCGCTTTGATATCTGGATGGTCGCAGATAGCATCGACGGTTGCTTTGCCGCCATGTACCACATTCAGCACGCCTTCTGGTACGCCCGCTTCAATCGCTAGCTCAACTAAGCGCATAGTCACCATCGGATCTTGTTCAGACGGTTTTAGGATGAATGTATTACCCGTAGCAATCGCCATTGGGAACATCCATAGCGGAATCATCGCGGGGAAGTTAAATGGCGTAATACCAGCACAAACACCGAGTGGTTGCCAAATACTATAAGTATCAACGCCTGATGCGACGTTTTCTACAAAGTCGCCGATTTGCAAATTGGCGATACCAGCGGCATGCTCTACCACTTCTAAACCGCGGAACACATCACCGCGTGCATCAGCAATCGTCTTTCCTTGCTCTGCGGTCAAGATTTCTGCCAACTCATCCATATGATCACGAATCAGAGACTGATACTTTAAAAAGATACGCGCACGCGTGGTGATTGGCGTTTTGCGCCATGTCTCAAACGCAGTCTGTGCGGCTGCGACAGCTTGGTTAATCTCATCATTAGTAGTTTGTGGCACTTTGGCAATGA
This sequence comes from Psychrobacter sp. APC 3279, assembly GCF_030407795.1. Taxonomy (NCBI): domain Bacteria; kingdom Pseudomonadati; phylum Pseudomonadota; class Gammaproteobacteria; order Moraxellales; family Moraxellaceae; genus Psychrobacter; species Psychrobacter sp. APC 3279. The sequence goes on from NZ_JASDCR010000020.1 coordinate 63,282, forward strand.
CTTCTTGCGTCGCTGGATCAGTGATATCAATCCATTCGTCGGTGTTTGATTGTACGAACTGACCATTGATGAGCTGTTGAACGTGGTGCATAAGATATCCTTATCTTTTTTGCGAGACTACCGTGTGACGGCACCTAGATATTTATTAGAAAAATAAAAGCGATGAGTATCTGACTATAAAACATTATTAAAAACTAAATTTTAAAATGATTTATTTTGTATCGTTATTGACTATAACAATAAATCATTTTTACGGTCAAGCGCTTTATCAAAATTTTTGCTAAGTTTATTTTAATAGCACGTGCTCTTATAAAAATTGTTTAAATAACAAAAACAAAAAAGCCCATGATGACTCATGAGCTTTTTAAAGTTAACCTGAATTTGATACGCAATGAACAACATCACTATTTTTGTATGAGGCTAATTTATACCAATCAATAATCCTTCATCGATTGCTTAATCGCATCAATAGCGGCTGGATTATCAAGCGTCGACATGTCGCCTGTAGGCCTGTCCTCTGCTAACGCCCGAATAGATCGGCGTAGGATTTTGCCAGAGCGCGTCTTTGGCAATGCCTGCGGGAAATAAATGGCCGCTGGCCTTGCAATACCGCCTAAGGATTTGACCACAGCACCTATGACTTGCTGCTCAATGCGGAAGCGGTTTTCGGTGGTTTCGACTTGCGATTGATCTTTTAGGACGCAGAACGCAATTGGTAGCTCGCCTTTTAGCTCATCTTGGATGCCTACCACAGCGCATTCTGCCATCTCTGGATGAGTACTGATTGCTTCTTCTATCTCTTGCGTGCCTATTCGATGGCCTGCGACGTTTATCACGTCATCGGTACGCCCCAAGATGTAAAAGTAACCGTCTTCATCTGTCACTGCATAGTCTGAGGTAGAATACTGCTGGCCATCAAAGAGACCAAAGTAGCTGCTGACAAAGCGCTCATCGTTACGCCATACCGTGGTGAGACAGCCAGGTGGTAGTGGCGCTTTAATCGCAAGTAATCCTTTTTCGCCAGCCTGACAAGGATCGCCCGTTTCCTCATTGATGACATGCGCCTCATAACCATACATCGGGTAACCAGGTGACCCCTGCTTGTGCGGCTTATGATTGAATTTTGGCGTATGGCTCAAGATTGGCCAACCAGACTCTGTTTGCCAATAGTGATCTAAAATTGGTACGCCTAGGTGCTGAGTCAACCAACTAGCCGTCGATTCATCAAGCGGTTCACCTGCGAGAAAGAACGACTTCACACTAGACACATCGTAACGCGTCATCCAGCTTTCATCTTGCTTTTTGAGCATACGCACGCCTGTGGGTGCGGTGAATAAAATATTAACTTTGTTAGCTTCGACGATGCGCCACCAAATACCTGGGTTTGGCATATGCGGCAAGCCCTCATACATAATACTGGTCATACCCGACAGTAACGGCGCATAGATCGTATAAGAATGCCCGACGGCCCAACCAATATCAGATATCGCCCAGAACGTCTCGCCCGCCTTGCCGTCATAGACATAATCTATCGACGTCGTCAGCGCGACTGCATGACCACCTGTATCGCGCTGTACCCCTTTTGGTGTGCCAGTAGTACCAGAAGTATAAAGTAGATAGGACGGGGTATTGGACTCAAGCCAAACCGGCTCTACGACTGCATTGGCCTCACAGCTATGACGACGCTCGGCCGCATAATCAACATCGATCGCTTTGGTTTCAAATGGCAATATACCGCGATTAATCACTAGCACATGCTCTGGTTTGACAGTCGCTTGCTCGACGCCTTGATTGACTAGGTTTTTATAATTGACGACCTTACCGCCACGTAGCCCTGCATCTACCGTAATGACCATTTTGGCCTCGGCATCGTCCATACGGATAGCCAAGTTATGGGCAGCAAACCCACCAAATACGACTGAATGGACGGCACCAATACGCGCACACGCCAGCATGGCATAAGCCGCTTCCAATATCATTGGCATATAGATGATGACACGGTCACCCTTGCCAATACCGTGACGCTGTAGCACATCAGCAAAGTAATTAACTTCTTTATACAAGTCATTATAAGTCAGGCGACGCTTGGTATAATCTGTATAAAACTCGACGTTATTGCCCAAATCTTTAAAAGAATCAACAACCGCTGGAAAGGTTTCTATCAATTCTTGATTAATCTCTGATGACACCCACACAAAAGCATCTTGCTCTGCACGGTCTGCTAGATGACGATCGACGCAGTTATAACAAAGATTGGTCTCGCCGCCGACAAACCATTTGGCAAAAGGCAGATTACTGTCATCTAAAATTTGCTCAGGCTCTTTATGCCAATAGATACGCTTCGCCTGCTCAGCCCAAAACTGCTCTCGATCCGTAATAGACTCGTGATAAATATCAGCGAAGTTTGGCGTGTCTGTTGCTTGGGTGGAAACTGGAGATTGGGAATGGTCGCTCATAGTAGCTGTCCTTAGCATAAACGAGAAATGAGGCAATAGTATTTTATAGTTAAGGCACTCAATAAGTTGTAACGGTAATCACCTCGCACGGCGCACTATCTGCGTGCAACTGGCTGATACCAACTCTAAAATGCTTCAACTATAAAAAACCATGTCTTAGTAAATACTGGTCATCCTTGCCAGAATTAAAAAACCGATACATATCGTATCGGTTTAAAATGTAGCAGAGCCTATCGAAAAGGTCAACTATTAAGCGTGTAATACGCGCTACATTTTGACGAATACAAATATTTGAACATTTAACTAATACTAATTATATCTCAGTTTGATTGGCATACATCTCACGCATGACTTTTTTGTCATGTTTGCCAACGGAAGTTTTTGGTAGCTCATCAACGAATTTAAACTGGCTTGGTACGCCATACTTAGGAATGATACCGCGCTCTACCGCTTTTTCTGCAATCGCTTTGATATCATCAGCACTGGTATCCTTAGCATCAGGCTTTAATACCACTAAAGCCAATGGACGCTCACCCCATTGCTTATCACGCACCCCAATCACTGACACATCGGCTACTGACGGATGTAGTGATAAAATGGTCTCAATCTCTAGTGATGAAATCCACTCACCACCTGATTTGATCACATCCTTTAAGCGATCGGTGATTTTGATATAGCCATCAGGACGTATGTAAGCGATATCTTGGGTATGCATGTAGCCATTTTCCCATAGCTCTTTGCCAGCGTCATCGTTTTTGAGATAGCTTTGGGTCAACCAAGGCGCACGCAATACCAGCTCGCCTGTATTGTCTGGTCCAGTTCCCACTGACTTATTGCCTTCACCCCATACCTGAGCATCAACCATAAGCACTGGCTTACCTGTCATACAACGACGAGCAATGTCTTCTTCTTCAGTCATTTCAGGCTCATCGAGACTAAAACCCGTTAAGCTAATAAGCGGGGCGGTCTCTGACATACCATAGCCTGTATAGACCTCAATGCCTTGGGCCATGGCCGTTTTGGCTAGTCCTTCGGTCAATCTTGAACCACCAATAATCATCTTTAGACCATTAAAGCTGGCATCGCGATCTTGTGCTTCTTTGAGCACCATCTGCAAAATTGTTGGTACACAATGGGTGATACTGACCTTTTCATTGACAATCAAATCCATCAACGTATCAGGTGCATAGCGACCTGGATAGACTTGCTTTAGACCAACCATCGTTGCTGTAAACGGAAAACCCCATGCATGCACATGGAACATTGGCGTCATCGGCATATAGACATCACCATAGCTCACGCCTTGCTTATCAGGCAGCATACCCAAGGTTGCCGCTTCTGCTAGTGTATGTAGCACTAGCTGACGATGGCTAAAGAAGACCCCTTTTGGATCACCTGTCGTGCCTGACGTATAAAAAGTCGTTGCGATGGTGTTTTCATCAAAATCTGGAAAATCAAATTCGCTATTGGCAGCTTCTAATAGCGCTTCATACTCGCCTGAGACACGGCTTTGATTACTACCAAAGATACCTTCAGCAGTGACACCGTTGTCATCAAGCCAGATAATATGCTCAATACTTGAATTTTCAAACTGATAGTCTTTAACCAATGGCGCAAACTCAGAGTTGAGCATCAGTACTTTAGGCTTGGCATGGTTGATGGTATAAAGAATTTTCTCAGGCGATAGACGGATATTGACGGTCTGTAAAACGTACTCTGACATTGGTACGGCAAAATAAGACTCAAGATAGCGATGACTGTCCCAATCCATCACGGCAACCACATCACCTGCATCAAGCTTTAAGTCTGCCAATACATTGGCCAAGCGATTGATCCGCTCAAACAACTCTTTATAAGTTAGGCGCTTTTTGTCCGCATACACAATCTCTTGATCTTGCGATACCGTTTTTGCACGGCTTAATAATTGCTTGACCAGTAATGGATAATCGTAGGCAGATGGTGCACTGTGGTAAATGTTTGACATAGAACTGACTTCCTTGTTTGTCGTACTTATAAGGGGTAAATAACAATAATAATAACAATCAAGTTAATAGCAGCATAAAATCTACTGCGCTAACCATTTTAATTTTTATAATAATAGGGTCTGTTAAACATTCAAATGTGGTGCTGGCAGTCACTATTTTTTAGACAATATGCAGTGCAATTTTTGACGCCTAGTCATTCTAGGTTAGACAATTTCGCCATATATTGGCAAAAAATAGTACTGCCCTGAAAGGCTGATGCTAAAATCACCCCAAACGTTGTTGCAAACCTAGCTAAGGTCTCGACATTATCGTCGGCTTGCGCCTCGTTTGGTGCACCTTTAGCAATCAGCAGCCCTAATATTTGAATGTTCAACAGACCCTAACATCGTTATTGATAGTAAGAAAAAAGCGGCGCTGTGTAAAGCGGTCTTACATTAAGTATCATAAGATGGCCGACCACACCTATGCTATATCAGACAGCCAATCACTTCGTACGTACCGTGGTTTTAATCATCCCAAAACTGGCTATTAATAACGCCAATACCTGCACAAACAATAACAACCATACGGTAAGAGACCACTGCCCTCGCGCATAAGCTATGCCACCCAGCCATGCCCCTAGCGTACCGCCTGTATAGTAGCCCATATAATATAGACCCGATGCTAATGAACGGCCTTTTTTCACATTGACTGCAATATAGCTGATGGTCGCTGACTGCGTGATAAATACACCAGACGACATAATGGCCAGTCCTATGATCACCCCCCATAATGGCGTGACCAAAGTTAATAACAATCCGACCATAGATACGACGATAGCCACCCGTACTGTACGCGCTGAGCCAAACCGACGTAGCAATGTCGTAGATAATGGCGTGATAATAACACCAAGCAAATATACTGCAAAGATATTGGCGAGCGCACCAGTACCAAGCTCATAAGGCTTATCTGCCAAATGTAAATTGATAAAAGTGAAGCAGCCTACAAGGGAGAACAGCACGCAAGCGCCAAGCAGACATGCTGTTACCACATAGCGATTGGTGACATGCTCACCTAACGTCTGTATCGCTGAGCGAAAATTGGGGTTTGCCACAAAGTGACGAGACGATGGTAGCATCTTGCCAACCCATATTGCCCCCAATAGCGTCATCGCCGTCATCACATAGTAGCCATGACGCCAGCCAATCAGCTCATGTAAATGCCCTAACAAGAACCGACCCATAAAGCCGCCAAGCACGCATCCTGACACATAAAAGGACATCAGCTCAGTCATTGCCCGGCCCTCAAACTCCTCACCGATATAGGCAATTGTCACCACCGTAATACCCGGTACAGACAATCCTTGCATAAAACGCCAAATGCCGACCCATTCAATGCTCGAGCTCTGGGCAATAAGCGCTGTCGGTATCGCTAAAAACAATAAAGCACCAACGATAAACGACTTGCGCCCGACTGCATCGGAGAGCATACCCAGAAATGGTGACATAATCGCAATGGCTAACACAGTGGCACCAACGATCATGCCAGCCTGTACTTCGGTCGCAGCAAAGTCCACCATCATGACCGGTAGCACCGCTTGAATAGAGTACACTTGCAAAAAAGCAAACATACCTATCAGGCCAATTGTGAGCTTCAATATCCACGATGTTGAATGATTGGAGGTGACAGGTGGCACAGCTGTTATATCTTGGATCTGATCTTTAGAATTATTCACAGGGGATCTGACTATATTGGTTATACCATGACTGTAAATAATAACCGTCACTGGCGTGGATGATAGAGAGAAATAACGGTGATTTTTGCTAAATGTATAAGCAAAATCACCGTTATTAAACGATAAATGCTTATCATAATGACAAGCAAATTATGGTAGCACATTCACTAATATACTCAGGTTTAAAAGTGTTATTGCCTCTTGATAGATTCTTTATTTGGATTCGAGATTATCGTAGAAAAACTTGACTAGGAATCACATTTCGACTTGAGACGGTGAAGACAGCTTTCGACTCACAAGTTCATGATCAAAGTTACGTTTACTGCATATACAGGATAGTATGGTTAGATGCTCTTGACGCACTTGTTGAGTACTTAACTGCTTTAACGATTGATGACGTTGACAATTAACAATCACTACCTACGTCTATCTTTTCTAACCCATAGACATGCACGACCACACAACCTTTTAGAATACAATTTACTATGATGAAAAATATGATGCTTTCACAACTTATGATCGCGATGAGCACATTGGTTTTCTCTACAATGGCTATAGCAGAAGTAACTGTATCCGAGACTAGCGTTAAAAGCCTCAACCCAGTTAGATCAACACTCGACGCTACAAACTCACTAGCGGCAGTAGACTGTATAAAGGATGACGCTATCACTGCTACTGAGCTCACAAAAACACGTGATAACGGTCCGTTTTCTATAAAGTCCAAGCATGTGAGTCGCCAATCAGCCAATGGCTTTGGTGGCGGTACCATACATTATCCAACGGATGCTGCTAACTGTGGTCTGCTAGGTGGTATCGCGGTAGTGCCAGGTTATGTGTCTTATGAGTCTTCTATCAAATGGTGGGGACCGCGTTTGGCCTCTTGGGGATTTGTCGTTATCACTATTAATACTAGCTCCATTTACGATAATCCAGATAGCCGTGCTGAGCAATTGAGCGCGGCTCTCGATCACCTTGTCGCTGATGAAACAGTGGGGCATATGATAGATCCAAATCGTTTGGGCGCGATTGGCTGGTCAATGGGCGGCGGCGGTACGCTACGATTGGCAACTGAACGCAGTACGGTGCAAGCCATCATTGCACAAACACCCTATCACGATACGAGCTATGGCGCGATGGATACGCCTGCTCTATTCATCGCTTGTGAAAATGACCGTATCGCCCCGAATAAAAAATACACCAATACTTTTTATCAAAAAGCTGACGGTCCAAAAATGAAGGTCGAGATTAACAACGGCAGTCATTTCTGTGCCAGCCATCGTTTTAACGAGAAACTATTAAGTAAGCCTGCTATCGCATGGATGCAACGTTATATTAACGGCGATGCCCGTTTCGATAAATTCTTATGTGGCAATGAAAGCTACAAAGATGATACTCGTATATCAGCCTATGATTACGAAGACTGTTTATAAGCTATTTTTAACCTACTTACGAAAGGAAGGACAGACAGCTTTCACTGCTGATGATGACACTTGAATAACAACTCTTTTTTATTTTTACACATTTACATTGCTTCTATCTTTTTTCTTACAGACTTTACTGTCATAAAAATTAATAATCATATAGTCAATATTCTATAAATTGGATACGGTGTCAGGCCCGCTTAGTCTACAACTTGTAGTACTTTCACTCGCCTGCCTTGTATCCAAATTATATTGGACCGACTGTAGGGCGCTATAAACAAGTAAAATGATTGAATAAATGAACGATTAAGGAGCAATGTTGATGACTGATGAAATGTATGATTTAGGTGCAGGATTTTGGAGTATTCGAGGATCATTTATCAAAAACGGTATCCTTGATATCGGTGTCCAATGTGCGCTCATAAGACTATCATCAGAGCGATTTATCTTTTTAGATAGCTATACATTAACTGGTGATGTGCGTCAGCAAGTCATGGCATTGACCAATGATGGTCAAAATGTCGAAGCCGTCCTCAATGTTCATCCGTTTCATACAGTACACTGTGCTCAAATGGCAGAAGACTTTCCGCAAGCGACGTTTTATGGCAGTAGCCGACATCCAGAGCAAGTACCTGAAGTTAATTGGGCAGATGACTTGGTCGAAAGCGATGCCATTGCTGCACGCTACCCTGAACTCCAATTCTCTATACCTCAAGGCATGCATTACATCTCACCTGACGAGACGGTTCATGCCAGCTCCTTATTGGTCTATCATCCTGCTAGCCAGAGCATTTATGTCGATGATACCTTTGAGATACCCCCTTCCAAGTTAATAAATGCCGTGCAGCCTAACCTAGGCTTACACCCTACTACCAAAAAAGCGCTCAAAAATGAGCCAAATGCAGCTAAGCACTATTGTGATTGGGCAGTAGAGCTGGCACACGAGTGGCGTGATGGTCGTCATTTTTGCGGCGCGCACTCGGGATTGGTTATATTTGATAAAGGTCAATTTGAGACAGCACTTATCTCAGCGATTGATTTGGCTCGCCCTGAGCTTGAAAAAGCATAAAAGCGTGAACCTTTAGCAAACATATTATTAAAACAACTCGAAAAACAAAGTTTACAGTGAAAAATTAGCCTTGTTTTATTTACATATTTTATTCCATTTACTATATGAGGAAAATTATAAATGACTGATCACATTCATGATTTAGGCGCGGGATTTTGGAACATACGCGGAACATTCCGTCTCGGTGGCGTACTAAATATCGGCACTCAATGCTCTTTGGTTAAGCTATCATCAGGAAAGTTTATCTTTTTGGACAGTTACGCCCTAACGGGTGATGTTCGAGATGAGGTTATGGCGCTCACTAACAATGGTCAAGATGTCGAAGCTGTCCTTAACGTACATCCGTTTCATACAGTCAGCTGTGCTCAAATGGCCAAAGACTTCCCGCAAGCCACCTTTTATGGCAGTAGCCGTCACCATAAAAAGGTGTCAGAAATCAATTGGGCAGATGATTTGGTAGAAAGTGACGCAGTCGCTGCACGCTATCCTGAGCTTAAGTTTTCCATGTCAGAGGGCATTTACTATATATCGCCTAATGAGATGATTCATGCAGGTTCGTTATTGGCTTATCACCCTGCCAGCCAAAGCTTACACGTAGATGATACTTTTATGAGTCCACCAACAAAGTTATTAGAAGCTGTATTGCCTGAGCTAATACTGCATCCTACGACCAAAAAAGCACTGAAAAACGAGCCAAATGCTGGCGCACAATATTGCGACTGGGCGACTAATTTGGCTCATGAATGGCGTGACATACGCAATTTCTGTGCTGCGCACTCTTATCTTGTTCAGTTCAAAGAAGGTGGGTTTGAGAAAGCACTGGTGAAAGCCATTAAGAAAGCTCGTCCAAAGTTAGAAGCAGCATAGTTTTTATCGTATTCTGACAAACATCTTTGCTAAACACAAAAATGGGTCGCTATATTAGCGACCCATTTTTGTGAGCTGATCATAGTAATAGTAAAACTATTATCGCAGCCACTATCGAAGCTGTTATCGAAACAGCAATGTCGCCAGCTCATCCTCATTGCCGAGGATGTCTGCCAATGTATAACGCTCTAGCACATTAACAAATGCGGTGAGCGCTTCAAAGAACACGCTTTTAAGCTGACAGGCTGGACTGATTACACAGCCTAGTGATTTATTCTTTTTTTCTTCAATAAAAGTCACCGGCAAATCCGCCTGATGAGCATCCTGCTCACTATCATTGCGGGTCACTGGTACGGCAAAGCACTCTACCAGATTAAAATCAGGCTCTATCTGTTTGATCAATATGCCCAAATTTATATCTTTAGGTGCACGTGCCAAGCGTATACCACCGTTTTTGCCGCGCACACTTTCTATATAACCCAGTTGGCCCAACTGATGAATAATCTTGGTCAAATGACTTTTAGAAATACCATAGCTGTCAGCGATATCGCTAATATTAGCCAATAATGATGGATCTGGTCTCACAGCCAAATAAATCAATGAGCGTAGCGCGTAGTCACTATAATTGGTCAGTCGCATGTACTTGCGCTCCTATTTTTATAAATTTTATATATTAAGCCAGACAAAATAAGTCGTATTTTTGGTAATAACGTTTAGACATAGCATTTGTAAACAGTATCGTTAGCCGGCTTTAACCAAACAAACCATCAGGCCGAGGACGTGCCAACATTGGCAGATAACTGATGCAAAATAGCACAAAACATGCAATCCAAGCACTTTGCGCCACCATAATCCATATTAGGTAATGACTCATATCTACTAGCGGTAGTAGTACGCGACTGATAAATACCAATACCATCAAGCCATACATAACGTTTACCATTTTTGGCGGTTGATGAATACTGCGACCCGTATGTCCCAGAGATACTCTAGTCATCATTGCTAACGTCATCATACCAACACCTGCAATCGCTAGTCCATGCATGGCGATGCTGTGCGGATAACCGAGCCAAGGTTGTAGTGCATACAATAAGAAACTCAAACACAAGCCTAAAAATGCAATGTACAACGACCAAAGCAATGGTTTTTGCCAAATACCGTGATGATACCACCCTATCAGACGTACGATATTAATCACTGCCACACCGAGCGCGGTAACCGTCAGCAAATACTTATTTGGATAAAATACATCACTAATAAAGAAGGCGAAGAAAAACCCTAAGCTTGCGATATCTTGTGTCTTACTATTACGTAACTTAATGGGTTCTGACGTTTCCATATCCATACTAAGACCACGTTCGATAAAAAATGGCACTACGCGGCGGCCAATCGTCAGCACTAACCCGATAATTAAATAGAACCCAAGATAAATACCTATCTTAGTTGTGTTCATATCAGCATTGATAATGCCCCAATAGCAAAGTCCGTTGCCAAAGGTCAGCAGTGTCAATTTTGCCAAGATACCTATTTGCTTGTATTGCTTAACTTGCCATACTGCTTGACCTATCACATATGCCATCGAAGCGACAAATACTACATCAAAAAGGGCTGCTATATATAACCACGACATACTATTACCTATGAGCGTTATGCCAAGCCCAAAACACAACCAGCTCAGACGTGCCAGTAACCAACAGATAAAGATACCTAGCAACTTATAGCCATGCGGCATCATCACCCCTGTCCATGTTTTGACCGCGGTTAGCAAAAACCCGGCTATCACTGCCAGGGCATAACCATACACCATTTCATGGCCATGCCAGTATAACGGGTTCAAAACCTGTGCATCGATATCGGTGTGACCAGTAAACACAAACGCCCATAGCAGCATCGTTACTACAGCAAATAGCGCAGCAGAACTAAAAAATATGCGAAAGCTTAAATTAAGGATAGGATATGGAGAGCTTGGTGGTTTGCTAGGTAACTTGATAGAGTGCATAGCCATCTTCTTAGGAATATAGATGGCTTTAATTATAACATTCATTTTAAATGAACTTTATAAATCTTTAGTCTAACTATAAAATACTTTACTCACCGAAGTGCGGCGCCTACGGCAATCTCTCAAATCGACGTCTCAATTATAAAAATAGAGAAATCAAGCTAACTGTTATTTGGCCATGACCTAGGGCGTGTCATCAATTAGCACAGTTATTTTAGAATAAGCTATAGTAACTCTATATTTAGCAATCTGAGTAAAACCCTCATGACAAGACGCCATGCCCTACGAGATGACCAATGGGCGAGAATTAA
>NZ_JASDCR010000021.1:0-69853 GCF_030407795.1 Psychrobacter sp. APC 3279
CCAGTTGTAATAGCTTGATGGCTTGACATCTAATACGTGACACATACAGGTGATGCTAAATATCTTCTGATTATCCTTGATAAAGACGTACTTCATCAACTGTGTTTCGCGAAGTACGCCGTGGCCTCATTCGAGCATAGCTCTCATCTTGCGTCCGGGCGAAGCAGTGCTTCGCTTTATCCTTCCTCATTTAGAATATCTCTCTCTTCCTGAGCAACTTTTAGATCACGTTTAAGACGTTTATTCTCTTCTAGTATAGCCATGAGCTCAGGATCATATTCTTTAGTACCGATCAGCTTGCCTTTATCAGCTTTGTTTTGCCAGTTAGATAATGTCTGCATGGCGATGCCAAGCTGCTTTGCAGTCGCTGAAACATTGCCATTATTATCTGCTATCTTTTTAACAGCTTCAGCTTTGAATGCTGCACTATAGGTTCTGATTTTCTTAGTCATGATAAACTCCTCATTGAGTCGTTAGTTTACCAAGTTTGGTTCTACAGTTTTTTCAGCATAGCTCAAATTGCTTCATTTGTTCCAATGATTGCATCCACTCGCTACGAGCTTCTTTAGTTTGGGTATCAGCAGTCCACACGTGCATACCTGATGTTACCGACACACCGCCGAAAACGGTTTTTGACTCTGGTACCCACATATATGCTTGATGGGTTCCCATCTCCTTGATTTCAATTTTGTGACCTTCTAGGGTCAGTGTAGACTGATCAAGTGTTTGCGGTACTGTGATCTTGGTAGGCGCATGTTTACCAAGGATTGGACCCCAATGCTTTAATTTTGCATCTTTAGTCGCCTCAATGTGTTCAATAATAGAAGGGCTAGACATAACCTTTACATTAGGGAAGGCTTTGACTAAAGGCTGAAGACCAAAATAGTAATCTGGATCGCCTGCCGTGATATAAATCATTTTTAGGTCTTTATTACTTTTTTTGATCATATCAACCAATGCTTCACCATCTTTAACACTAAACTGTGCATCGAACAAAATAGCATCTTTCTCGCCACTTGCCAGCACAGAAACCACTGGGAAAATAGCATTTTGATCAGGTTTATATGCTTGTAGTTGTAGATCGGCTGCGTTTGTTTGGGTTGCAAGCAGTAGCACACTGGCCGCCATAGAAGCTGTCATTAATTTTTTCATAATCTACCTGTATTTTCATTTGGATAAATAGACCGCGTTAATGGCGGTATTCGTTGTTAGTAGCTATTCTATTCGATTGTATTTCGTTTAAATACGCTATAATTCGGTATTTACTGTTTCAGTTTTCGCGCAAATAAGGATGTAGAGATGGATAGGCTGACCGCGTTGCAGGTGTTTGTCACGATCGTCGAACAAGGTAGCTTGAGCCGTGCCGCGGACAATTTAGACATGTCTAGAGCTAAGGTGACGCGCTATCTGACAGAGCTTGAGAGCTGGATGGATATGCGCTTATTACATCGCACGACTCGAAGTCTGAGCCTTACTGCACCTGGTGAGCAGACTCTTGAGGTGGCGTACCAGTTGCTTGAATTGACTGACTCGTTGGATCAGATACGTAATCAAAACACTTTGGAGCTAAAAGGTCAGCTGCGAATAACTGCCAGCTTTTCGCTAATTGATAGCCTTTTGATGGATGTGGTTGGTCGCTTTGTTTCTCACTGGCCGCAAACAGCGATTGATATTCTTACCACTGATGACTCGGTCAATTTAGTTGATGCCCGTATTGACTTGGCGATTCGTATCACCAATGACTTGGAGCCAAATGTCGTTGCCAGACGTATCGGTGAGTGCCACTCTATCGTATGCGCGGCACCTGAGTATTTACAACGGCGTGGCAGACCTACAGATGTACAGTCGCTTGTACATCACAACTGTCTATCGTTTGCGTATTTTGGACGGTCTGCATGGGTGTTTGACGGGCCAAATGGTTTAGAATCTGTTCCTATCTCTGGCAATATCAGCGCCAATATCTCTGAAGTCTTGCTCTCTGCCACGTTGTGTGGACATGGGATTAGTTTACAGCCATCTGGCGCAGTCAAATCTTTGATTGCATCTGGACAACTTATTGAGTTATTGCCTGAATGGAAACCCAAAACCTTGGGTGTTTATGTGGTTTATGCTAATCGAAAGCAGGTGACACCACTACAAAGAAAATTTATTGACTTTCTCGCTGAAGAAATAAAGTGTTCGCCTTATTGGTAGCAAGTAATGGATGGATCGATCGGAATGTTTATTTATACTATTTTAAAAACAATACAATAGATCAATAAGAAATTTTATTAAAAAACGTCAGAAAATCTATAGCAGAAACTCAAACGGTCAATAGCAACGTTACAATGATGCTTATTGACCATCTGATAATGTCTAGACTTCTCTATATCCCATATAGGCTGGCCAAGCCTGCTTATAGAATTGTTGTTCTTTTATATAGTCGCTATATCGTTGGGAGCTATCGCTATAAATATTTGAGGATAGTAATGTGTTTGTTGCCATGTTTGAATTTGGCAAAAGCACGCATTAAGGGATACAGTAAAATGCTCAGTGCAATCGCAATGAACCAAAGTGTACTGACGTCATTTACACCAAAATATTCTCCATGCGTCATACCGAACTGTTGAACGGCAAATACATACAGCAGTTTCAATACATAGAGATGTATGATATAAAAAAACATTGGCACCGAACCGATGACGACCAGTGGTTTTATCCATGATTTGGTTTCAATCTTTTGGAGCATCACTAATAAAGCCAGTCCTATACCCACATTCCACAATATAAAGAGTAACGATGGTGGATATTTAGTGAGATTCATAAAGCTCATGAAGGTTTCACTCAGAGTCGGCATCATCAGCCATGCTTGATCACCGTATACATTGGCCAGTCGCAGTACCACAAATAACGCGATACTCACCATGCCGAATGTAAGTAACGTACGATTTCTCTTTCGCACAGACTTAGAGTCACCGAATACAGATGTACCGATACAATAGCCTAGTATGATAACGCCAATCCAAGGCAGTACAGGATAAGAGGTTCTGAAACGAATCACCTCACCAAACTCAATCCAGCCGCGTTCATGAAGTATCAGCCACAGTTGATGCATCATAGGAATGTCGGCAAAGGAGACGGTATCTAATAAATTGTGCCTAAATATAATCACTAAGCTCAGTAGCCACAGCCACTTCTTAGGCAGACCAATAACCGCTGAGAGCGCAATCATACTGAAGCCAATCGCCCATATCACTTGGAGGTAAACTACATCAGGTGGAAATTGTGCTGTCCAAGCAAAATTAATGACAATCAGCTCCAAAAACACCAAAAAAAGCCCGCGTTTGATTAAAAATTCGCGGGTCATTTGAATACTATTGTGTTTGTGTTGGTACAAATAAGCAGACAGTCCCGTCAGTAACACAAAAACAGGTGCACATAAATGGGCAATCATTCGGCTGAAAAACAGGGGTTCATCCGTTCCTGGTATTACCATTGGATCAGGAACTTGATGGTGTAAGTAAAAGGTCTCTCGAACATGATCCACCATCATGATGAGCATCACAAGCCCTCGAAGTGCGTCAATCGCTTGTAACCGTTGAAAAGGTGTCGCCATACAATAGCCTTTGTATAGTTAAAATGAAACATTATAACATATCAATTATTAGCTACTACTGATTTAAGTACGTATTTTCGCAGAGGTGCTCACTCATTTGGATGTTTATGCTTGTCTTAACCTTTTATGCTGTGTCTGACCTAACGATAGCGTACCGCTGTTAAAACGGCGCGAAATTATCAGGCTGACTGTGCGTAGCAGTCAGTCCAACGTTGAGTGGCATCAATACGACTATTAAGCCCAACTCCTCGTGGTACTTGCATATTATCGCCATACAGCCAAAGCACCATATTGGTACGTTTGCCACTAGTGATTGGATGTGCGGCGTGTGGCACCGAGCCTCTATGAATAATCGCCATGCCAGGTTTAAATATGGCGCGTTTGGTTTGCCCTAAGTATCCTGTGTGCTCGTAGGCCGTATTATAGTATCCATCGTGTATCTCCAAATGTGTGAGTAAACCTTATAGGTGCATGCTACTATAATTAATGATTTTGATAATCAGCAGGTTTAGAGAAACAGTTTCAATAATTTTTATATAATGATGAGGCTAGCAGCAGCAAGCGATGGTGGTTGCTAAGTTAGACGTTAATTGAGCGAAGGCATGACGATGAAAAATTTGCAGGATTTACGTATTTTTATTGAGACCGCTCGCTTAGGTAGCCTATCTGCCTGTGCTCGGCACTTAGATCTGTCGCCTGCAGTTGTGAGTGCAGCGGTCAAGCGATTAGAAGCGAAAATTGAGACGGTATTATTTGTTCGCTCTACTCGTAGGCTGCGTCTAACTAGCAAGGGGGAGCAATATTTAAAGCATTGCCGAGATGCGGTGGCTATTTTAGACAACGCTTATGCAGGACTACATGACAATGATGCTGAACTGACGGGTACCATTCGACTGTCGGCATCATCAGATTTGGGACGAAACTTAATTTTGCCGTGGTTGGACGATTTTATAGACATTCACCCAAAAGTGACGGTGCAGCTACATATGTCAGACAGCTATGTGGACTTGTACGGTCAGCAGATTGATTTGGCACTACGTTACGGCGCACCCAAAGATTCATCACTGGTCGCATTACCCATAGTGTTGAATAATCGCCCTATACTGTGTGCGTCAAAGGAGTATTTGAGCAAAGTTGATAAGGATATTGGTATCCCAAAAATGCCGGAAGATTTGTCGCAGCATAATTGCTTACGTTTGGGGCATGATGAAAAATATTTGAGCGAGTGGACTTTTGAGAAAGCGGGCAAGACTAAACGTGTGGCAGTGGATGGCAATCGCAGAAGTAAAGACGGTGACGTTGTACGCCGCTGGGCAGTGGCGGGTAAAGGCATCGCATTAAAGTCTCAGTTAGATATCGCCGGCGATTTAAAGGCAGGGAGACTGGTCGAGGTGGAGTTGGACGGCTGGCAAGTGGCCAACTATCCACTATATTTGATTTGTCCAGAGCGGCGCTTAATCGATCCATTATTTAATGCGGTCAAAGAATACTTGATTGAACGGGTAGAGCAGGTATTAAGGTAAAACGAAAACTAATTATTACCCTGTTTGAACAGACGAGCAAAACAGCAATTCCTAGACAGTAATTACTTGATGGGTATTATAATTATTGCCATACCTTATCAAGCACCGTAAACCAGTTTTTTGACGTTACCTTTTCAATAAGTTGGTTTGAGAAGTGACGTTGTTGCATTCGCTCAATCAGCATAGAGATTTGACTGATATCAGATAACTCATCAGGTAGTAAGCAACCATCGAAATCAGAGCCAAACCCAACATGATCTTCGCCTAGATGGTCGATCAGATAATCGAGATGGTCGACAATCACATCGAGTGATGTTTGCGTATTACGTTGCCCATCTGCACGAAGAAACGCCACATCGAAATTCACCCCAACCAAACCATCGCTTTGTTTAATAGCAGCCAGCTGTTGATCGGTCAAGTTCCGTGCTTGCTGACATAGAGCATGTGCATTGGAGTGTGTCGCCACAATAGGCTGGCAGGCAATCTCTAGCGTATCCCAAAAAGCACGCTCATTCATATGCGACACGTCGATCAGCATATGCTTGTCATGACAGGCCAAAACAAGCGCTTTGCCCTGAGCAGTCAGACCAGATCCAGTATCTGGAGAGTGTGGAAAGGATGCATTCAAGCCATCACCAAAGAGGCTCTTTCTATTCCATAGTGGGCCAATGCTTCTAAGCCCCGCCTCATAAAACACATCCAGCAGGTCAGGCTGTATGGCTAAAAACTCAGCACCTTCCAAATGCAAAACGATAGCTAATTGTTGATTCTGCTGACAGGCTTTGATTTGTTCTAGCGAGGTGCAAATTTGGATTTGACCATCAGATCTTGCCTGTAATTGCTGTGCAAACGCCAACTGAGCGCAGCAAATATCGACGATTTCTTGCGGAGTAAAGTCTGAGTTTGTAGGAGTAAATAGTTTTTCAGGATGGTTGTTTTTCACATAAGCATAGGGCGGCAAGAAGATAGAAAATAATCCGCCCATCCAATTCGCTTCTTTGCAACGTTGTAAATCCAAATGCCCCGGTAACGTACCATAAATGAAATCATGCACTGGATCGGCAGCTGAACTTAGCCATAGACGAGTTAATAGATCATTATGACCGTCAAAAATTATGGGCTGGTTATTCATCATTAATCCGTAACCGTACGCGTGGGAATCAGTTGCTCTTGACTCATACTTAATCGTTTAGAGTTTTTAGGATTGCGAAAGCGCAGTTCTTCAAAAGGTACAGGCGTCTCGCTGTTGATACGCGCCTCCTCAATCAGGTAGTGATAAGGCGACTTGCCACAGACAGGATCGGCATTTTTGGCGTCCCCAGTTAGCATAAAGGCTTGGCAACGGCAGCCACCATAATCGCGCTCTTTATCTGGGCAGCTTTGGCAGATGTCGGGCATCCAGTCGTCACCGCGAAACTGATTGAAGCTTGCAGATTCATACCAAATATCTGACAGTGGAGTATGTCGTACATTAGGAAACTGTATTGGCATTTGTCTGGCAGCATGACAAGGTAGG
This sequence comes from Psychrobacter sp. APC 3279, assembly GCF_030407795.1. NCBI lineage: Bacteria > Pseudomonadati > Pseudomonadota > Gammaproteobacteria > Moraxellales > Moraxellaceae > Psychrobacter > Psychrobacter sp. APC 3279. The sequence goes on from NZ_JASDCR010000021.1 coordinate 6,635, forward strand.
GCTGTACCGTCTGGTGCGACTGTTAAGAAAATCTTGCCCCAGCCATCCATACAAGGTTTCGGACGTTCTTCGTAATAGTCAGGCACCACGAAAATAAGTTTGCACTTAATACCACGTTCTTCAATCTGCTTGCGGTATTCATTGGTAATGCGTTCAGCTCGGACCACTTGCGCTTTGGTTGGCAATAGACCTTCTATGTTTTCAAACGCCCAACCATAAAACTGACAAATAGCCAGCTCGACCGTGTCGGCTTCTAGCTCTAAGCAGAGATCAATAATCTGGTCAATCTGATCGATGTTTTGCCGATGAATGACAAAGTTAAGTACCATCGGGTAATCGTACTGTTTGACCAGACGTGACATCTCATACTTTTGCTCAAAGGCATGTTTTGAACCTGCCAAGGCATTGTTCACCGTTGGATCGCTGGCTTGGAAGCTGATCTGGATATGCTGAAGACCTGCTTCTTTTAAACGCGCAATCCGAGCTTCGGTCAATCCCATACCTGATGTTATCAAGTTAGTATAAAAGCCTTGATTGTGCGCATAAGCGACCAGCTCTTCTAGGTCTTGGCGAACCAGTGGTTCACCGCCAGAAAAACCAAGCTGCACCGCGCCCATTTTACGCGCCTGATCAAACACATCAAACCACTCTTGCGTCGTTAGCTCATCTTTATACTGAGCATAATCAATAGGGTTTGAGCAATAAGGGCATTGTAAGGGGCAGCGATAGGTCAGCTCAGCAAGCAGCCATAGCGGTAGGCCGACTGGCGTATTCATACTAAATCAATCCAATGTTCACGCTGGGCGACCAGCATATATTCGATGATGTCTTGCTCGATTTCGGGAATATCGCCAAACATAGCTTGCACCTTTTGGATAATATCAGCAATGGACGCTTGACCATCAATATGTTGCCCAATGATGCTGGCACTGTCATTGAGCTTAATCATACCCTCAGGGTAGAGCAAGACATACGCGTTTTGCGCAGGCTCAAACTGAAAACGATAACCGGGACGCCATACCGGTACGATGGATTGATCCAGCTTAGGTAAACTAGCAGGTATACTCATTTGAACAATCCTTTATGCCAGACATTGTCAGTGGTAACGCTTTGATAAGGGGCTTGGTTATGCACATAGGCCAAGCTCAATGAATCCAAAATCGTCCATAAGATATCGAGTTTAAACTGTAGGATCTCAAGCATACGCTCTTGTTGCTCAGCCGTTTTGAATGAGTTGAGTGTGATGGTCAGACCATGCTCAACATCGCGGCGCGCTTGACTCAAACGCGAGCGAAAATAGGTATAGCCTTCTTCCTTAATCCAAGGATAATGCTTGGGCCAAGATTCTAGACGCGATTGGTGAATCTGCGGGGCAAACAGCTCGGTCAGTGAGCTACTAGCGGCTTCTCGCCATGACGTACGCCGTGCAAAGTTCACATAAGCATCGACAGCAAAACGCACACCTGGTAGCACCAGTTCTTCAGAAATCACCTGCTCACGGGTCAAACCAACTGCCTCTGCCAGACCCAACCATGCTTCACGACCGCCGCCGTCAGGATAGACGCCATCTTGATCAATCATGCGCTGAATCCATTCTTGACGCACGCGCTGATCAGGACAGTTCGCCATAATGGCCGCGTCTTTCAATGGGATATTGATTTGGTAATAAAATCGATTAGCGACCCACGCTTGGATCTGCTGCTGTGTCGCCTGTCCTTCATGCATCATGATATGAAAAGGATGGTAAATATGATAATACTGACCCTTAGCCATAATCGCTTGTTCAAACGCTTCTGGACTTAGCGCTGTGTTTTCTTCTTGCATTGTTCTCACCTTACGATTGCTATCTTTGCCTTACCGTTTGTCTTAAAGCTCAATCTGCATACCATCAAATGCTACTTCAACACCATGTTGTTTTAATGTCGCGGCCTGTTCAGACTGTTCATTTAATATTGGGTTGGTATTATTGATATGGATCAGCACCTTACGAGCGTTATCGAGCTGATCTAGATAATACAATGAGCCGTCTTCACCACTAATATGTAAATGCCCCATGTCTTGGCCAGTTTTGGTACCGACGCCGCACTCTTGCATTTCATTGTCTGTCCATAGGGTGCCGTCAATCATCACGCAATCAGAGGCTTTCATGATATGCATAACATCATCGTCAATTTTGCCCAAACCTGGCGCATAAAAGAGTTGTTTTTGTGTTTTTACATCTTTCACAATCAGCGCAATATTATCGCCATCATGTGGATCATTGCGATGCGGCGAATAAGGCGGTGCAGAGCTTCTAATCACTAAAGGCGTCAACTCTAAATTGTCAAATCCTTCAATCTTAAACGTCTTTTCTGGATTAATTTGATTATATTGCAAGCCGCCATTCCAGTGTTTCAACATGTTAAAGAGAGGAAATCCTGTCGTTAGATCTTGATAGACCATGTCAGTACACCAAACAGGCATCGGACAACCTTCACGCAGAGTCAATAGCCCCGTCGTATGGTCAAGCTGACTGTCCATCAAGACCACATTGGTGATGCCCGTATCTCTCAAATGACGTGCTGGCTGTGCTGCCTTGAACTCAAATAATTGTTGGCGGATATCAGGGGACGCGTTGAATAAGATCCAATCCACACCATTTTCTGATATGGCGATTGAGGATTGGGTACGAGTTTTTGCCTGAATCGTGCCTTGACGAACACCGTGGCAATTGTCGCAGTTACAGTTCCACTGCGGGAAACCACCACCAGCAGCTGAGCCTAAAACGTGAATATACATAAATCAATATTTCCAAAAAAATAAAAGCCCTAATCATCTAGGGCTTTTAATGGATTGAGTGCTAATGAGTTTTAGCGTGCTTCGAAATACATAGTAACTTCGAAACCGATACGAATGTCTTGAAAAGCTGGTTTGGTCCACTGCATGGGATTACTCCGGAACGATCTTACTATTTAAGAAGTAAGATTAATAAAGTGAATGAGTGATAAAGAGTAGTATAAGCGGCCCCCCGCTGTCAATTTCTTAGATGTTAGTAAAGCGTTAACGAGCATCGATTAAGCAGGCTTTTATAGCATAAATGAAAGCTGTTTTTTCGTGCTAAAAAGACAGTGTATCGAGCATAAGATTAAAAATATCTTTGAATAGATTGAGTATAAATTCTAACTATAAAAAATCTGCTTGAAGTGAGTCAGGCGTATTCCGAGAACTTATGAGTTATACAGATATATTGCAAAAACCGAATTTATCTATAAAGTAATAGTTTAACTTGATAGATATTGGAGGCTTAAGATGATTGCTGAATTACAAGGCAGTGAGTTAACCAAAGCCATCTTGGGAAATGTCAGCAACTATGTATGGTGTGCTGTCAGCAACGTTAGCGATGATTATGCTATCGCAACCATAGATAATGGTTACTACGAATTATTGGTTCCTATTGCAGCTTTCAATAACGATCAGTTCGTTTGTGATAAAGGTGATCTATGGGAGTATGCTGTCTCAGTAAAGAGAGTGGCGCTTACTCAAGATGATGTGGGGCTATAACTCATTATTAATATAATGACTGTTACGTTCTACATACAGATTAGTTTTACAGCCTATGCATGAAAATCTACCATCTGTCTACAACTTCTTGTTCTAGCTGACAATACATCTGTACTATCTATTTATAAGCTCATCTGTCTAACCACCAATATTTTTTAACGATAGATAAAACAGGTTCGAAGATGCTCAAGTAATTGCTGTTATTAAGCCACTTGTTTAGCTTACTAATCATTGTCATTGAATAGGAGTAACAACATGGATACAGTAATTGTTGGAAGCGAATTGACTCGTTCAATGCTTGAGGATGGTCATCAAAGTATATGGTGTGACGAGAGTGATGAAAATGCTCTAGAAGATCAGGTAGGTAATGACTTCACATCTCGCATTGTGGCTTTTGAAGATGGCCAGTTCTATTGTACGGGCGGTATGCCTTGGAAGTATGCAGTGCCAATTGAGATAGTGGCATTGACGAAATATGACTTTTCTCTTTAGTGAACAACATAACTTAGATAAGTTTGGATAGTTATCGCTGAAAGCAAACCCTAATATTAAGATATTTAGTTAGATAAAATGCGCGACTGACAAGGCCATTCAAGCGATGCAACATAAAGCTTGAATGGCCTTTTATGTTTTGGAGCCAGTTTGAAAGCTATCTATTATTTCAAAAAATCAGGCTGCATAAAGGCTGGGTTTGGATACGTATAAAATCCTTCACCAGTCGCGAATCCTAGTTTGTTTTGATCGATTAATTGCTCTTTTAAATATTGAGCAGCCTTGAATCTCACAGGGTTTTGAGTTTTTTCAGCAGATAGTTTTGTAATGTTGTAGGCAGTGTTGATACCGATAGTGTCCAATATGGCAAAGGGACCTGACGGCGCGCCAGTTACTATCATCCACGTTTTATCTATCGTATGTGGATCGGCAACTTCTTTTGCAACCAACTGCAAAGCTGCATCTATAAAAGGCGCCAACAAACTGTTCATGATATAGCCGGGTTGCTCCTTATCCAGCGGCATTGCCACCATACCGATGGCAGTAGCAAAAGCAACAACCTCATCAAATACTTTAGGATCTGTCCCAGGATGTCCCATGATTTCGGCGACATTATGCATCCAAATTTTATTGGCAAAATGTAGCGCTAAAAACTGAGCAGGTCGTCCCGTTGATTCTGCAAACTGGCTAGGCAGTAAGGTTGAGGTGTTGGTCGCAAAGATGGTTTTCTCTGGCGCTAATTTGGCAAGTTTTTCATAAAATTCGATTTTAATTTCAGGAATTTCGGGTATGGCCTCAATCATTAGGTCAGCATCTTTGACCGCTTCTGCTAAATCTGAGGTGTAGCTGAGATTATCAAAAGCCTTATCCAGTTGCTCTTGAGTTGCTCTCAAATCCTTTCTAAAGGCCTTGCACATCAATTGAAATTTTGACTTTGCTTTTTCTAAAACCTCATCATTGATGTCATAGACACTGACATTAAAACCATGAAATGCGGCCTGAAAAGCAATCTGATAGCCTAGGATGCCGCTTCCCGCGACAGTTACATTTTTATACGTCATTGTATTTATTTCCTAATAGTAGTGGATATAAGTTGCTAGATAAATGTCTAGAACTTATAGACCTATTATTAGATTGTTTTATCTTATTATTCAACCTTCATTTTTATAAAAACATTAAAGAAAACCCAAAAATATCGCTATGCAGGTATCAGATAATTTCACATCACTTGACTTATTATTTTATTAAACAATTCAAAAGTTTAATAATAATATTACTAACTTTACACCTGAGTATTTTATGATAATTGAAGGCTAGTTTCATATCAGAACGACATTTTTAATGACTGTTGATGTCAAAATCCTATCTACGTGAAGAATGACATAAGCAGTGATGTAGGAAGAAAATCGCATTTAACGTATTAAACATGCAAGGCAGGCTATTATCCCTATCATTATTCTTACGTATGAACCCGTTGACACATTCGAAGGTTTACACCTGTATCATGCGCCATTTTTCAACTATGCCATGCGCGTAAGGATTGCATTAGCGGAGAAGCAGCTAGAGTGGACAAGCCTATTGATCTGTCTAAAGGTTATTAGCAGTAGTAAGCCTGTTTTTGATGTAATGATTCTCGCAGATGCGCTACAAGCAGTTTCAATTTTTGGTCCGGTTGCCGTGCCTTGGGGTAAACCGCATACATGCCCATTTTCTTTCGTGTAAAGCGTTGCAAAATCTGAGTGAGCGTGTTTTGCTGCATCTCTTCATAAACAAGCGCTTGTGGTAAAAAGGCAATACCTAGGTCGCTGAGCGTGGCTTGTTTAATCGCATTAAGATGATTGCTATGAAACCGACCCTGTACAGGAAGCAGTTGCTCCGTGCCATCTATATATAGCGGCCATATACCATTCGCCGTATGATCAAACTTATAGACCAAACACTCATGACTCCGTAATTGTTCAGGGGTTTGAGGTGTACCGTGTCGCTCTAAATAGTCTGGTGTTGCACATATGACCCACTGGCTATCTATAAGACGTCTTGCAATGAGTGATGAGTCTTCAAGCTCTGCTGTCCTTATCGCCAGATCAAATCCTTCTTCTATCAAATCAACCAATCGATTGGTAATCTGTAAATCTACTGATATTTCTGGGTGTTGTTTACAGAATTCGGCAATGGATTCACTCAATATTAGATTTGCAGAGACTGCTGGCATGGTTATACGTATGTTACCTTTCATGTCCTCACCGTAGCCTGTCACAGCATTTTCAGCTTCCTGAAAGGCAAATTTAGCGATTTTAGCTTTGTCATAAAGCGTCCTTCCTGCATCGGTTAAGCTTAACTTTCTGGTTGTTCTATAAAGTAGCTGAGCATTTAAGCTCTCTTCTAATCTTGCAATGCGTTTGCTTACCACTGAATTCGTTAATGACAGCTTTTCAGCGACCCGAGAAAATGACCCTTCATCAACCACTTGGACGAATAAAACCATATCGTCAGCTTTGCCCATACTTGTTCCCCAATTGGTGTAATACGTTTTAGATTATAGCAAAAAAAGAAAATAACATTGTCCTTTGATGCAATATATCAATGTATTGACAAGGCGTAGAATATTTTAGGGAATTTTGAATATTTAATCGATACACTGATGAGCAATTACTGTGTAAGACGGTTCAAAAGGGTCTAATCACTATTTTTACCTACCGTCTATTATGTGTTGTTCTGCGGGATTATCGTCATGGCTGCCATTTATATTTTTGGTTTTCAAGGGCCTTTAGCGTCATGAGTGACACACAATCACTAAATAAAGAGCGTCATATGCCGTCATTAAATAGAGCTTCATCAAACCTTTTCTCATCAAATATAGCGCATCAAGACACACTCCATCCTGAGCAAGTGTTAGACAAGCTAACCCATTTACTGGGAGTCAGCAATGTACAGGCTGATCCAGAAAAAAATGAACACTATAGAGTGGGGTGGCGCTCTGGTGGCGGCAGCGCTTTGGCTGTTTTGTTTCCGCAAACGTTGCTGGAGATTTGGCGTAGTCTAGAAATATGTGTGGAAGGCGACTGCATTATCATCATGCAAGCGGCAAAAACAGGGCTGACTGAAGGCTCAACGCCGAGCGGTCATGACTACGATAGGCCAGTGGTGGTGATTAACACCCTTGCAATGAACCAGTTGTATTTGGTGAATGATAACGAGCAAGTGATTAGCTTACCTGGCGCCACGTTGCACCAGTTGCAAAGTCAGCTTAAAGCCGTAAATAGAGCACCTCACTCGGTCATCGGCTCATCGACGTTAGGTGCGTCTATTATTGGCGGTGTCTCTAATAATTCAGGTGGGGCACTGGTTAAAAGAGGCCCTGCCTATACCGAGCTTGCTTTGTTTGCCCAAATAGACAAGCACGGTCAGCTAGTGCTGGTTAATCACCTAGATGTGGAGTTGGGCGATACCCCAGAAGAAATACTTACTAACCTACAAACAGGTAATTTTGATAAAAGAGCATTACCTGACACTGGTAAGATGGCATCTGACAAAGAATATATCGCCAGAGTCAAAGACGTTAATGCAAGTACGCCAAGTCGTTTCAATGCAGATAAGCGAAGACTGTATGAAGCAAGCGGCTGCGCTGGTAAGCTAGCGGTATTTGCAGTGCGTCTTGATACCTATCCAACAGCTGTAAAAGAGAAAACCTTTTATATAGGTACCAACAGTGTGAGTGAGCTTGCACAGCTCAGAGGACAAATGTTATCGAGCTTCGATAATACCCCTGAAGTGGGTGAGTACATGCATCGTGATATATTCGATGTATCCGCTAAATACGGTAAAGACACGTTCTTAAGTATTAAGCATCTTGGTACCAATGCCTTACCTCGACTGTTTTCTATCAAAGGCGCTATGGATGCAAAATTCCATAAATGGTCATGGATGCCAAAGCATTTCACTGACAAAGTCATGCAGTTCATCGCCAATATATTTCCAAAGCATTTACCGAAGCGAATGCTAGAGTATCGCGACCAATATGAGCATCATCTCATCTTAAAAATGAGTGATGATGGCATAGCAGAAGCACAGGATTTTCTAAAGGTATTTTTCGACGCTTCAAATACGGGTAGCTATTTTGAATGTAGTCAAGAAGAGTCAGAAAGCGCCTTTTTACATCGCTTTGCCGCTGCAGGTGCCGCATTACGTTATGAAGTCATACATGAAAAAGACGTCGGCGACATATTGGCATTGGATATTGCTATACCACGTAACGAATTAGAATGGCTCGAAACGCTACCTGAAGACATTGAGCAACACTTAGAGAAGAAACTGTATTACGGGCACTTCTTTTGTTATGTATTTCATCAAGACTATATTTTGAAAAAGGGTAGTGATGCACCTCTTGTTAAAAAGATGATGTTAGCGCTACTGAGCGCACGCGGAGCCAAATATCCTGCTGAGCATAATGTCGGGCATCTATACGAAGCGGAACCTGATTTGCAGAACTTTTATGCAAGCTTGGACCCAACCAATACCTTTAATCCAGGTATTGGTAAAATGTCGAAAACCAAACGCAATTGCTCGTGTTGTTTATAACTGAACTCTAAAACTGGCCATGGGCTGATTCTTTATCAGTAGCTAAGTAGCTGAATATTTCAGTGTTTGTCTATTATAAATGTTCAATACACCCTCAGAAGCACTGCCGATTGGTAGTGCTTTCTTATTATTTCTAGGTAAATGCATCAGTGTCCTCGAGTTCAGAAGCATATTTGTTCAAAATGATTTTGTTATCTATTGTTAAATACCAGTCGATGCTATGTATAATGCAGCACTAGCATAGCTTTCACTTAGTATGGCTTTCACTCATATGCCTTTAATAAGAAGATTACATTATGTCAAACAAGCGTCCTTTATATATTCCTGTTGCTGGACCCGCTCTTTTAGAGACACCTTTACTGAATAAAGGTAGTGCTTTTTCATCAGAAGAACGTAGTAGCTTTAATTTAACGGGGCTATTACCTCATAATATTGAAACGATTGAGGAGCAATCATTACGTGCTTATCATCAACTGAGCTCATTCACTGACGCGATGGATAAGCATATTTACTTGCGTAACATCCAGGATACCAATGAAACCTTATTTTATCATCTGATTGAGCAGCATATCGAGGAAGTCATGCCGCTCATTTATACCCCAACCGTTGGTCAGGCGTGTGAAAAATTCTCGCAAATTTATCGTCGTAAACGGGGTTTGTTTATCTCATATCCTGAGCGTCACAAAATCGACGATATGCTACAAAATGCCACCAAACAAAACGTCAAAGTGATCGTTGTTACTGACGGTGAACGTATATTGGGTCTGGGGGATCAAGGTATTGGCGGTATGGGCATTCCAATCGGTAAGTTGTCTTTATACACGGCTTGTGGTGGTATTAGCCCCGCTTACTGTCTACCTATTTTGCTGGATGTCGGCACCAATAACCAACAGCTACTTGACGATCCTATGTATATGGGCTGGAGAAATCCGCGCATCTCTGGCGATGAATATAATGAATTTGTAGAATTGTTTATTCAAGCCGTTAAGCGCCGTTGGCCAGAAGTGTTATTGCAATTTGAAGATTTTGCTCAGGAAAACGCGACCCCGTTATTGAATAAATATCGTGATCAGCTATGCTGCTTCAATGATGATATTCAAGGGACTGCTGCGGTATCGGTTGGTACTCTAATTGCAGCGTGTCTAAATAAAGGTCAAAAACTTAGCCAACAGAATATCGCATTTTTAGGCGCAGGATCTGCGGGTTGCGGTATTGCTGAGCATATTATTCGCCAAATGCAGCGTGAAGGTTTGACTGAAGAGCAAGCTCGTAGTCAAGTATTCATGGTTGATCGCTATGGCTTATTGACAGATGGCATGACAGAGCTGCAAAAATTCCAAGAACCATTAGTACAAAAAGAATCAGCTATTGCAAGCTGGGACAAAAGTAAGAAACTCGGCTTAGCGCAAGTGGTTAAACAAGCAAAAATCACCGTATTATTTGGTGTTAGCGGACAAAAAGGTCTGTTCACCCAAGAAGTGATCGAATCGCTATGTGCTAATACTGAGCACCCAATTGTACTACCACTTTCAAATCCAACGTCTCGTGTGGAAGCAACGCCGCAAGAAGTCATGAATTGGAGTAAAGGTAAGGCAATTGTTGCAACGGGTAGTCCGTTTCCTCATACCACTTATAACGGTCAGACTTTTGAGGTTTCTCAGTGTAATAACAGCTATATTTTCCCCGGTATTGGTCTGGGTGTTTTAGCAGCCCGTGCGACAGGTATCAGCGATAATATGCTAACGGCGGCAAGCCAAGCCCTTGCAGATATATCCATGGAATACGAAAAAGCACCTGGTGCCATACTACCGCCGATCAGAGTTATCAGAGAGATCAGTGAAAAAATAGCGTATGCAGTGGCACTGCAAGCGGCTCAAGATAAACTAGCACTACCTATCACATCGGAAAATTTACAACGCCGATTAAAAGCGAACTTTTGGTTACCTGAATATCGTAACTATCGCCGTACTTCTTTCTAAGTTAGAGATTAGATAGTTAGCTATTATCAATATTGCAAACACCATAAAAAATCACCTTAACTTGAACAGTTAGGGTGATTTTTTTCTATGCATTAATATAAAACTATAAGGTCTGTATGGTCGCTTATTTTGGTGGTGAGTTAGTCAACGCCTTGATAATTTCAGATATTTTAAAGGTATTCTAAGAGGTGTTAGTCGATACCTCTATCGTTAAGGTATGGAAGGTCAGGGTGTATTATCGACACGCAATAAAAAACCCTTGTAGCATAAGGCTTACAAGGGTTTAATCGGTACTAATCATATCTTAATTGGTGCGCCCACCAAGACTCGAACTCGGATCGATCGCTTAGGAGGCAACTGCTCTATCCTGTTGAGCTATAGGCGCATTATGGAGTGACATTGTAGAAAAAAGCAGTCATAAAAGCAATCAACAAAAGATAAATAAAGAAAATTTATCCTTACTCACCATTGCTAAGCGCGTCAGTGACATCTACAGCGTGATCACCTGATGCACTTTTTGCCTGTGAGGTTGGTTTAAATAAGTCATTTACACTGTTCTTATAACCACTTATATTCTCATAATCATATTTTTTTAGTATATCTTGACCTGTGCTCGATAGTAAAAAATTACGGAAGCTAATAGCAGTTGTATCGTCTGTCAGGATGACACCTTCAAGCGCTTGTTCATCTTTTAGCGCATAGTTAAAGGGATTTAGAGTGTGTATCTTTTTATCTTTATTATGCATACGGGTATCATTATTCTTGTCAAAAGCATCATTTGTACCAACACCCTCAATGCTTTTTTGACTTTGACCATTTCTATCTTGTGCCTGTTGCAATTCTGACTGTAGGAGTGATACCCGTTCTGTAGATAGGCTATCGTCATTGGTAATAATCATATCTGTATCAAACACAAAGTCAGAGAGTTTGTCTTTGGTCGAACCACTACTTGGTACTGTGAGAAGGTCGTTAGAGGAGACATAGCTCGCTAGCACTTGCACGTGCGGATAACGAGATTCAAAGCTCACAATGATATCGTCCAAAGGTACCTGTAACTTCTCCTCTGCTCGAATATATAAAACACTGTCAGCAATCTCTCTTGAATCATCACCTTTCGTACTAGGGTCTGCTTCACTTTCACTTGCCATGATTGGCAATGGGTCTGTGTTTTTTCGATTACTGGTCCACAACCAAATAAAGACCGCGATAAAGATTGTGAGCAGCAGCAAGATTAGCCCAGCCAGCAGTAGTTTGTAGTCTTTCATATATTACTGCTCTTTTATTATTAGTTGATTCATAGCAAATTTTATATACAGGGTGGTATCTAGTTTTTAAAGCTTTTGTTCTAGTACTTCATCGGTCAATTCAGCCAACATGTCTGCAAAGATATCCGTGTCCGCAGAAGGGGTGGATACTTGTTCTTCATTAACTTCACTATTTTCATCAGTATGGTCATTGGTTTGGCGATTTATTAGAGAATCAGATCGGTCATTTAATACTTTGGCAGGCGTAGTAGTTTGATGCGCTGCTAACGGCGATTCACCGGTTAACAATCTGTCTTTTAACCATCTAAACCCATGTGCCTCCCACCATGCTTCGAAACGTGGCAACGTGCTACCACGTACCGCTACAGGGAGATCTAGCGTTCTCAATTTCTGCGCAAGTACAGGGTCGCTGATAGCTTGATGAATGCTCAAATAAAGTGAGCTACTATCATCCGTATAGGGTCGTCTGTTTTGCCATGATCTGTCATCGATTTTCATACGTGGCAGTTGCCACAACTCACCGCGATAATACACGACGTATAAGCGTTGTTTTGGATGGACAAAAATGGCATCAATGGGACGCAATGGCATAATATTAAGTAATCCCGTCAATAGAAAGTATTATTTAGATACAGGTTGTAAAGGCCAATTCAAAAACCACAATGAGATTATTTCATAGTAAATATGAATGATAGTATAAAACGACACTAAATGTCGCAAGATTATTATAATATCGGCATCTACACTAGTAAACGATAACCATCAATGGCACACTGATAGCAAATTTGGCAAGTCAACGTTATCAATGGATATGTAGAATTTGCTACTATGATTGTTTTTGTTTATGGCACTCATGCTAGCAGAAATGCATCATAGTAACGACCATCAAACATGGATTGATGAGTATCGATTTTTGTTTTGTCTGGACGTCTTATAGCGTTTTTGACATTGGATACAGACATCTCATCATAAATGAAGCCTTTTTTATTAATCCTAATATCTCACCTTTATTGCAATCAGATTATTGTCTATGTTCACTATTATTCAGTCGCACCGTACCGAAAACCTCGTTGATCAATTGCTTGTACAATACCAGTCCAAGGATCAGCCGGTTTTTGAACCCTTCATTGTCATTGTACCGTCAATGGTATTGGGTGATTGGTTGGACAAAACTATTGCTAGCCGTGCTGGTATTAGTACTTTGGTGCGTACTAAATTTTGGGGTCAGTATCAATGGACGCTGATGCAAGATGTATTGACCCGCCATAATGCATACTTACTGGCACAAAACCCTGAAGCGACAACTCTAAACGTGCCGGAAGTGGCGGTGTTATCACCGACAGTAATGCAGTGGCGATTGTTTGGATATTTGACTTATTATCAAGAGACAATCGTTGCAGATGAAAAGCATCCAGTTCATCCATTGTTAGCGTCTTTAATTGATGACCCACAGGCAAGCACTCAACAAGACAGTTTACAACAGGATAAGGCACAACAAGATGCCCGTATTTGGCAGCTGGCAAGCGATTTGGCTAGGGTGTTTAACCGCTATTTGACTCACCGTGAGGATTGGTTGGCGCTATGGTCGCAAAACAAGCCGTTGAGCGTAAGTGAGTTGATAGCAGATAAAGACGCCTTATCCCTTCGCTTTGATAAGTATGCGCGCGGCACGCCTGAGTGGTTGGTCGAGCATTATGTTGAGTTAGAAGTCGCCCAACGTTTTTTATGGTCGCATTTGTTTGCTGATGTTCATCTACACCGTGTGGCACTGGAGCGTACGTTTTGGTCGGCTTTAAAAGGTAATAAGGCGAACGAACGTGCTCAGTTGCCAACCATACTGCGTATTTTTACCATCCAGCAACTGCCACAGACCGAGCTCGACTTTCTACAGCGCTTGTCACAATACATGAATATCACGCTATTACATTACAATCCATCAAAGCTGTTTTGGGCAGATATCGTCGATAAATCATGGTTACAACGCCAGCAGATTATCAACCCTGAGAGTGTGTTCTTGCGTGATTATGGTCACAGTTTGCTGTCACGTCTCGGTAAGCAGTCGCGCGATGCGTTTGCGATGCTTGCCAACTTATCAGGTAATGAGCAATACGACGATGCGCTAGTCGAATGGCAAGATAACTTTGATAATGGTGTAGATGATGCGCTCGGTCATTACGAGTATGAAAGCATAGAGGATGCTGATAAAGCGGTCAGTACTCAAGATACGCAAGGTAACCTGAGCTTATTAAAACGTTTGCAAAATGATGTATTGATGCTTGATGAGCAATCTACTCAGCAGGCGATAGCCGCTACAGTCTCACAAGCGGTAAGTAAGCAACTAGAGTCAAGCTTTGATGAAGAAAAGCCAGAAATGGCTTGGTATGAAGATGAAGCGTTAGAGAATAAGCGCTTTGAGAAAGACCGTTTTTGGGCAATCTCTTCTCAAGATAATAGCCTAAGCATTCATTCGTGTCATAGTTTGCAGCGTCAGCTTGAAGTATTACGTATTATGATTGGTCGTTGGCTAAATGAACCTATCAAACTAGGTGAAAAGAAACGCCATATCTCCGACATTGTTGTGCTGCTACCTGATGTTGAACGTCATCATGCATTGATTGGGTCTATCTTCGTCAATGGTAAGGGTCAAGACGGCTTGACTTTGCCTGCTAAAGTGACTGGTGTTGTTGACGCCGATATTCGCCAGTTATGGGAAGCGATTATCGGTTTTTACAAACTATTGGGTAGCCATAGTGCCCGTTTTGAAGCAGCTGAAGTCTTAGACTGGTTGATGTTACCGCCCTTGTTTGAAAGCTTTGGACTGACTCATGAGCAGATGAGCCGTGGCTGTGATTTGTTGGTAGAGGCGGGCTTTATTCGCGGTTTTGACGAGCTGCATCTTAAACAAACGTTGGACAGTAATGACTATGACTATCGCTTTAGCTTTGCACAGGCGTTAGACAGATTGACCTTAGGTTTGGTCATGCCAGAGGCTGGGTTGAGCGACTGCTTATATGATCTAAATGACGATGAATGGCCAAGTACAGCTTTACCAGAAATGACCTTGCCGTTACCACAAGTGAGCCTAAATGATGCGTTGATTGTTGAAGCGCTTTGCCGCATTTATACTGGTTTGGTTGCACGACGTGAGGATCATACACAAAAAATGAAAGCGGAAGATTGGCTCGATCAGATTGAGACACAAGTTATCCATCGCTACTTTGGTGATGTGGATCAAACGCGTACCATGCGCGCCATCTACAACGCGATGAATGGCTTTAAATCAAGTCTGCGAGCCAATCGTCACTATAGGCAGTACGCTAGTGGTGATGTCGACAACAGAGAAGTGGAGCAAAGGCTGGCAGGTGTGGAGCAATTGCCGCTTAAGCTGAGCTTTATGCTAGACAGTATCGAAAACGAACTTGAAAGTCAGCAGGTCAGTGCCGAGCCAACTGGGGTGATTACTTTTGGTCGATTCGGTGCACTAAGAAACGTGCCATTTGAGCTGGTGGTTATGCTCAATATGGATCTCTCTGAGTTCCCAGGGCGTGATCGTGACAACCGCTATGATTTGATGAAAGCGACCAATGCCCGCCGTGGTGATAGAGTTAGTGAAGATGATGACAACGGTGCATTTTTAGATGCGCTACTGTGTGCGCGCAGTTCTTGCTGGATGTTCTATAACGGTCAAAGCTTGACGGATACTCATGAGCATCTGCCTGCCAATCCAGTGAGCGAGCTATTGCAATTCCTACAAGGCGAGGTGCAATGGCAGGTGAACTCGCTTGAAACATTACCTGAGAATATTGATCCCACCACCGAAAGCCTCAAGCGCTATTTGCCTAAGTTGATTAAGCAGTGGCTAGTGACTGAGCATCCTGCACTTCCTTTCCATGAGAGTCTGTTTGAGACAGAAATTGAAGGCACTGATGTTTCCGAGCAAGCATCTCCTGATATTGGTGACAATGCTAATGCCAACGTTAATGCCAATATTAATATCAATGCTCAGGATACCAGGCCTGTCGATATGATTGATGAGCTGGATACTTTATTAAATACAGCCATGCGCAAAACCAAACTGGCTCAGAAAAAGCAGTTTCCGCCTGCACCGCTTTGGCAAGCGGTGTTTGACACATTAAAAGGCCGAATATCTAGTGAGCATAAAGAGTTGGTAGGCTTACCCACGAAGGCGCAGTATGAGTCAATCGCTCAGGTGTTGGGTCAAGGCTTGGGTCAGCTAGGTCAAGTAGACAATCAAACCTTGTCTGCATTGGCTGAATTGTTGGGGTTCGACACAGTTGTTGATGCTCCTAGCGATGTCAGTGGCATGACAGAGGTGCTCATCCAAGTGTTGTCCGATAGCATATTTAACATAGGAGAGATAGATATTGAAGGGGCATTGGCTTACCAAGTGCGCCATCCTGCCAAAGCATTCTTACGGTCTCAAAAGGTGCATGTGGTACAAGGTGAAGAAGCATTGTCGCAGCAAGAGCCGCTATTCTTAGACAGTTTAACTACCTATCAAATCAAAGATCATTTGATTAAACAATTGGTTACTGATGAGAATAAGAAGAATGATAGTGATGCAGCGGATAAAACTACCACTCCAATTCTGATGTATCAAAAAATTATGCCCGCTGGTGTTGCTCGCCAAACCACGCTACCCAATCAACAGAAGAAACTGCAACAGCAATGTCTAGAGTTCAAAGAGCAGTTAACGGCTAATGGCTTTGATGAAAGCAGTATTATCAACGAGAGTAAGGCAGATAGTAGCAGTGTATTACAGCTACTGACGCCAACTGCCGAGCATCCCGTTCAAATAGAGCTAAAAAATATACTTAGTAGCACTGACAACGAGTCAAAGCACCAGACGAATATAGACGGTATGAAAACACTGCTTAAGCTGTTGCCAAAAATCATTAAGATCAAAGGCTCAGTACCAATATTGGCACCCATATCAGTTACTCAGGCGAGCGTGCCTTATGCTCAGCAATCACCCAAGCAGTGGTTAAATATACTGCCCAATTCTGCCAGTCCTAGGCATTTACTCAAGTTTTGGTTGTCACATTTATATTGGCAAGTGGCTAGACGTACCACTACCGAGCAAGTAGCCTCAAATGATGGCGTAAGTATTTGGCGTTTTAATAAGCCTAGCTCACAAGTCAAAAAGTATGACAAAGTCATCGCCTTTAAACTAAGCCCGATTGTATATGAAGATGCAGTCATTGAGCTGATAAAATGGGCAGTTTTTGGCAAGTTAACGGGTCAAGTACCCATTACTTTATTACCAGAATATGCACTTAACTACCTTGATAAGTATCTAAAGCCTGAAGAAAGTGACGGTAGTAGCTACTGGCCAAAACGGGCCGACTTCTCCGACTGGTTAAGACCTAACTATAACTCAGACACGGTATACGATACTTGCTCGCAGCATGCTATTTGGCAGTACGTGCTACGTGACCAAGATGCGTTTAAGGCGTTATCATCAGCGTTGACTACATTAGCCCAGCCACTGTATGAGCCGATGTTTAACGCGTTAACTAACTTAGATAGTTAGCCCATTATCTATAGCAGCCTCTAATTAGTTTTTGCTATCTTGTTCTAATAAATAATAATTAAAAGTATGCGCCCATATGACAGACCTTAGCGATCCAACTAATATCATTGACTTGTCTACACAACCGAATTTATTTGATGAATATTCAGATGAGCTGCCTTTATCTGCTGTGCCTGAACGTAAAAATGATGTCATACCGGCAGTTGATGTTGATCTGACGGGTAAACACCTGATTGAAGCCTCAGCGGGCACGGGCAAAACTTGGACGCTGACCGGTATTGTACTGCGCCTACTGATCGAAGCGCGACGCGCGCCAGAGCAAATCATCGCTACGACTTTTACACGGGCCGCCGCTGCCGAAATGCGTCAGCGTATTCATGATCGTTTGGTGGATTTCTATCAGTTATTACAATGGGTCAATAGCCTAAGTGCTGATACTAGCAATAAAGAGAGTCTCTATCCCAACATACTACAGGTTATGCCTGAGGGTAATAAAGACGCACAAGCAGGCAATGATTCAAGTACTGATACAAACGTTGAAATAGATATTAACGAGTTAAATCAAGACCTTGCTACTGATAAGCAAGTGGCGGCTGAGAAACGTCAACAAGCAAAAAAAGACCGTGAAGATTGGTTGGTTAATCAGGCCAAATATGTGCGTTTAGAGGGCATCATGCAAGATCCTATTAACTTGCATCTTATCGGTTATTTGCTGGATCACGTGTACAGTTACCCAATGGCGGAAGCTATCAGGCGTACGGCACTGGTACTAACCACATTGGATAAGCTATTTGTAGGCACGCTCGATAGCTTGGCGCAAAAATGGTTGACGGAGTACAGCAGCGAGACTGGTCACCAGCAGGGTATGGGGATTATTGAAGACAGCAGTATTGAACAAGTTACCGATAGCATTGTTCATGATGAGCTACGTCAGTTTCAGAGCCGCTTATACTATGAGCAGCCCAAACTCTATGCGCTAATGGATCAGCAAGGTAAGCTGACTGCAGTGGGCGATCATAAGAAATATGTGACTCGCTCGCTTAATTTTATCTCTGCGCCGATTGATGAGATAAGGATTGAGAAAAGCTTTGACTTTGATGCATACGAAAAGCTAATTAATGAGTTTTCTCAGTTAGATTTAGTAGATATCCAGCCTTATTTGAATCCTGAATATAGAAAGTCTCAAGGGTTTCGTGGTGGTTCTAATTTAACCAAACAGTTTAATGCCATTATTGATGTACATCAAAAGATATCGCAGTATCAGATGACATTTAATAGCTATTTGAATGAGAGCGAGAATAAGATTCTGACATCGTTGCAGGATTCTAGATATCCCGATGAAGATGGCAAAATCAAGAACTTTAATAAGAATAAAGAGAAAGAGCATCAGACGCTTTTTGAGTTAGAAACCATTAGTAAGTTAATGTCTATTTTAGACATGCTTGATAGTTTAAATCAGCATATTTTGTTGGTATTGGCCAATCTTAACCGTCATATTGTGCTGGCTGTGCGCAATAGGCTGCCAGTCATTTTAGAAGAGCGCGGCGAGACGACCTTTAGTTTGCAGATGGTACGTTTAAACCAAGCATTAACTGGTCGTCAAGGAGATAAGCTGGCGCGTTATATTCGTCATCACTATCCTGTGGCGTTGATTGATGAGTCGCAAGATATCAATGGCGAGCAAGCCATTATGATTGAAAGCATTTATTTGCCAAAAAATAAGCGTAAACAGTCGGACAGTGACAAGCAATTAACCACTAAGAAAGCCAATCATGAATTTCTGCTATTGGTTGGTGATCCCAAACAGGCTATTTATGGGTTTCGTGGTGGCGATGTGGCCAACTATAACTACATGAAGTCCCAGTTTGATAAAAGCGCCCTTTGGACACTTGACATCAATCGCCGCTCAAATGCCGGTGTGATTAATGCATTAAACTGTTGGTTTGGTATGGCGAGTGCAACAATTACTGAGAACAAACTGTCGCAATTGGGTGCTGGTATTCATTACCAACATATCAAAGCGGCAAAACCAGAATATGAGCTGTCTTGGTTTAATGCGTCCGATAGACTGGATGATGTACTGGTGACAGAAGTGCTTTCTGCTCAGCCAGTGAGCTTATTACACTTACCTTATGACAAGGACAAAGAGTTTGATTACGACGAGCATGAAATCACAGCTCGCCATATAGCCACTTTGCTTAGTAGTGGTCAGACACTTAAAGGTAAGCCGATACAGCCCAGTGATATTGGGGTGCTGGCACGTGCCAAAAAAGATCTGAAAAGGGTCGAAGATGAGCTGGTAAAACTTAATGTACCGACCTTGACTACCAGTGATGTCAGCATCTTTGAGACTATTATGGCAGAAGATGTGGCGGCGCTACTAAGTGCCGTGCTATACCCGTATCGTCATGACATGATTAATCGGGTGTTGACCAGTCACCTATATGGACTGAGTATTAAAAACATCAAAGCCATGATGACGGACCATGAGTCAGGCGTTACTGAGGGCAGCAGTACGCCAAGCGCCCATTCAAACCATTCTAATTCGAAAGTCTTCTTAACTAACGAAGCTACTGATACTAAAAAGAGCTATCAAGACTTTATTACCTATCTAAAAGAAGGTGCACAGCGTTGGCAGCACTTTGGCATATTATCGGCGCTACATTATTTATTAGATAAAAGCCCTATGCAGCCGCAAGGCGTTTGGCAGGCCCTAGCTGCTCATCCAGAAGGTGATCGTCATATTATGGATTTGCGTCATGTGATGGACATTTTGGCGCAGTATGGTCTAGGTATGGGTGAGTATGAGTTGCTGGCGTGGTTCAGGCAGCAGATAGATGCAGCGCCTAATAGTGATTGGGCTAAGCAATATCCGCTACCGACAGAGTCTGGTGTGCAATTGATGACTATTCATAAGTCAAAGGGGCTTGAGTTCCCTATTGTCTATGTATTGGGAATGGGTGATGCCAGTAGGAAGTCTGGTAATAAAGAAGACTATGGGCTGTATCTATATAACGCGCAACAAGCGCCTTCAGCATTAGTGCAGCAGTCGATAGACAGTCAATCAATGGGAAATCAGCGCCGTTTCTCACCATTGCAAGGCTCTGCTACGGATGAGGGTTACTACACCGATATCGAGACACAAGAAGGTTTTGATGAGATAAGGCGGCTTGGCTATGTGGCATTTACTCGAGCCAGTGAGCAGCTTTATGTTGTGCTGCGAGATCCGAGTAACAAGACAGGATTTGAGCTAAAGCCAGTGTTCTATTGGTTTGAATCGCCAGAAGCAAAGTTTGAGCTGCCGGATAGGCTCAAAGGTACCATAGGCATGCTTAGAGGTCATAAGGTTAATGAGTTCTATGACAATAATTACGCAAGCAATGGTGCTAGCTCAGCAGGTATAAATGACAATGTTCAGATGGCTGCTACCAAGTCAAATGCTCATAAGCCTACGACAGAGGCTATTGAATACGCGCCCTTTGCCGAGATTATGAAAACCAATTATTTTTATGGTTGGGCTAAGACCAGTTTTACCGCTTTGGCACGTCAGCTAGATGAATCTACACAAGCAATGGCGATAGTGGATGAGCGTATTGATGATGCGATAGACATTGATATGACAGAGTCTTCTGTTTCAGACCTCTCTTCACTGAATAGTAAAGAGTCTCTCGAACAAGACAGTGAGCTAAGCCTCAAGTCAGAAGATGATATCCGCTTTACCTTTGTAAAAGGTGCTAATGCCGGTACGTTTTTGCATGAGATATTTGAACAAATCGATTTCACCAATAAAGCCCAGTGGCATCAGGTTATTGATAGAGCGATTAATAGCTATCAGTTGCCGCTGATATATAGCAGTGCTGAGCAGCAGAGCCGCAGATCACAAGGTAAGAAACAAAGAGATAGTGATGGGTTTGATCTTGAGTCAATAGATACAAGCAAGCATGAGGCATTAGTTAATTGGATTGAAGATGTGCTGCATGCGCCACTGTTAGCTTCTAATCAACCCTTGATTGCTCTTGATAAAGGTAAGCGATTTGCCGAGTTAGAGTTCAACATGGGATTGTCAGAGAATTTTAAAGCACAGGATATTAGTAAGCTTTTCCAACAGTGTTTACCTGATGAAACAGATAAACACGTCACTCTAGTCCCACAAAACAAAGCACATCTGTATCGTTATTTGCGTGGTGAGATTGACTTGGTGTACGAGCATGCTGGCAAGTATTATGTGGTCGATTATAAGAGTAACTTTCTAGGAAATAGCCTAAGCGATTACGATGAAGATACCCTCAAGAAAGCAATGTCTAAAGCGGGGTACTGGCTACAAGCAGCAATCTATCAGGTAGCATTGCATCGGTTCCTTGCTATGAGAATCAGTGATTATACGGGTAATGAAGATAAGTACTTAGGCGCTGTAGAGTACGTGTTTTTACGCGGTGTGTATGACCCGAATGCTCAAGCAGCTACTATGCCTACATCGCAAGATAGGGCTCAGTCTAACCACGATAGCTTGAGCGATAAAAGTTGTTATGGACTGGTTACTTGGGATATTCCCATCGCCTTTATTAAAGGTTTAGATGCATTGTTTGGCCTGCCGGACTAATAAACCTTGTATAGCAACTAGGTAGATAACAATTGTTATAGCAGTTAATCAGATTAAAAAGAGATAAATATACGATGAGTAATAATAACAATAAGAGCAAATCAGCCATTAGTTTACAAGAGAGCTGGGCAAGTAATCTCAGTGATTATATTTTGCTGCGCCGTCAGCAAACACAGGTAGCATATGACGCGGCAGATGCAAAGACAAACGATGAAAATAGAAGAGTCGATAAGTCAAAAGATAGCGATTTATTTACGGCTTTATTCGTTATTTTAGCGGCTCATTTGGAAGAAGGGCATACTGTATTAACCATTAATGCAGCCGATCATGAAGCTCCCATGCAAGGTCAGATTAATGGGGAAGTGGTCACGTTATATGCATGGCAGCAGCAATTATTGGAGATACTGGCAACACCAATTTTTGCGCTGATTGATACTCAGATAAACACGCAACTAGACGATGACACTACAACGGAGACATCGCTATTTGTATTACTAGATACTTTGTTTGGTCAGCGAGATTATTTGTGGGCGCAGCTAGCACTGAGTAACCATGAAAAAGAGACGTTGATCAAACGTTTTGATGCGATAACTACGTTATATCATCGCTTGAAAAATAGCGACTTAAATACTTTCGTTCATTCAATCCATGAGCATGCTTTATTTGCTAATGTTAATGCGAACACTAATTGTAACAACAATCAAAATAGCCTAAGCAAAGATAATCAACCAATTATTTATAACATAAATAAAAATAAGGAGACCCAAGGTTCGAAAATCACATTTTGGCTACACCGCACATGGCAAGCAGAATTTAACTTAGCGCAGCATATCAATCATATTTTGAATCAGCAGATAGTGCCTTTAGACATTGCTATGCCTGAGAACTTAAATGACCAACAGATAGCCGCTATCAATGTGGCTAACAATAATGCATTTAGTATCATTACTGGTGGCCCAGGTACAGGTAAAACCTATACCGTTGCTCAGTTAGTTATCGCGTTACAACAGGCGACAGAGAGTAGGGGAGATGAGTCTGAACATATTAGGTTTAGTACAGACAGTGCTAGTCTAGCATTAGCAGCACCAACGGGTAAGGCGGCCCAGCGTATGCAGGAGTCTCTACAGGCGGCTTTAGACGACGCAAATGTAGAACTACAGTTGCAAGAGGCAAAAACCATCCATCGTCTACTAGGTATCGGTCGAACGGGTAGACCGCGTTATGATGCAAACAATCCACTGGGTGAAGATATTATCATCGTTGATGAAGCATCTATGCTCGGAGTTGAGTTGGCTAACTATCTTGTGAGCGCGGTAAAGCCAGGTGCAAGGCTGATATTATTAGGTGATGCGAACCAGTTAGCAGCCGTCGATGCAGGAGCAGTCTTGGCTGATCTATGCCGTATTCCACTATTGCAACCCATACATGCAGAGCTAACAGAGAGTCGCCGATTTAGCGCCGAGTCAGGTATCGGTAAACTGGCCACTCAAATCAATAAAGCAGAGACAAGTCTTCAAGCTATTTGGCAATTATTAAGGCAAGACGCTGCTTTGAGTTTTCAATATGTTAATACGTTACAAGCAGAGTCCATATCAAATAATGAGATAAAAAATAGCCTAAGCAAAGAAAAAATTATTTCAAAGGTATCCAATAATTACCAGTCATACGTAGATAAAATTAGAAATTTACTAGGGAATCCAGTAGAAAAATCCGTGCCAGAATCAGTTAAAAATACTACCACTTCGTTAATGGAAGTATTTAATCAATTTAGAATCTTAACTGCTGGCCATAATGGTGAGTGGGGCGACCACTATATCAATAACTATCTTACTCAATGGCATCTTGCTGAGTTAAAGTTACCATTGGGTCAAAACACATGGTTCCATGGACGTCCTGTTATGGTGCTACAAAATAACTACGAGCTTGGGCTATTTAATGGGGATATTGGTTTCTGCTTACAAACACCAGATGAAAGAAGCCAATTAGAGGTATTCTTTGAAAATAAGACACAAGGGATAGCTGTTAATTTGCTAAATGAAGAGGTGATAGCCACAGCGTATGCAATGACTATTCATAAGTCACAAGGATCTGAATTTGATCATGTTGCTATTACTTTTGATAACAGCCATGCAAGGTTGCTGAGCAAAGAGCTTATCTATACGGCAGTGACTCGTGCTAAGAAGCAGGTAACGATATATAGTACCAAGCACGCTTTAGAAAAAGCAGTTCAAACACCGACTGAGCGCCATACTGGTTTGGCATTACAGTTTTAACAATTCATTCAAGTTGTTGTCGGCGCAATAAGTCAGCGCAATAAAAAAGCATCCAATTTGGATGCTTTTTTAGGATTTAACTATTTTAATCAATTAAGTCTAGAATTAAACTTTGTCTTCTTTGATTGCATAGATACCTGGCAGGTGACGCAAGTAACCATGGAAATCCATACCACAGCCATAGACATAACGATCTGCGACATTAATACCGACGAAATCAACATCAAAATCGGCAACTTTGCGGTCATGCTGCTTGTTTAGTAGCACACAAGACTCGAGAGATAATGGTTTTTCTTTATTTAGCTCTTCGACAACAGCCTTTAGAGTGATGCCTTCATCAAAAATATCATCAATCAACAGCACGTGCTCGCCTTCGATACTCACATCAGGCTTGAATTTCCAATCAAGATCGTTAGTACCTTCATTGTCACGATAGCGTGTCGCATGGATATAATGCATGCGATGATAGAAGGTAAGATGCGTCAATAGTTGACCAGCTGGAATTAATCCACCGTTCATAACAACCATCACAATTGGGTTCAGACCAGCGTAGTGTAGGTTAAGCTGAGCAGCCAAACGCTCATAAGCAGCCGCTACTTCTATACTGCTGATCAGGCACTCTGAGTTACGTAATGTTTTTTCGATTTCTTGATTGCTGATTTGGGTCATCGGGCGCACCTTTGGTGAAAAATGCCAAGTATTTTAACAAGTTTTGGTAAATTTTCCCAATGTTATATGACCATTTGGTCAAAATTTAGCAATTACTCTGGTTTTTCAATGATAAATGGACGGTAATAATTCGCCAAACGATTGAGTGAGTCATTTGGTAGATCAGGTAGTAGCTTATTAAGCGCCATATTCATCCCTTTATCAATCGCAGACTTGGCGACTGGCACTGATTTGCGTTTGATCATACCTAGTTTTAACGTTTCAGCGTAGCGGCTGACGAAGTGGGTCAGTGTTTCTTCGTTCATGGTTTCGAGCGCTGTTTTAAACTTGGCTCTATCTACGTGCTCTGGTGTGATAGCAGCAAAGCCTTCGACGATAGTTCTAGCATCTGTTTCTGACAGTTTAAAGCCAATACGTTTTACGCCTTCATTATCAATAAAAGTTGCCTGGTCTTTTAGAAAGTGAAAGCTTGGAAGCACTTCTTCGTTACTTTCTTTACCAAGTAAGATATTAAGCAGGGTATCGGTTGAGCGCTCTATCATGGTGACGATTTTACGCATCGCGGCTTGGCGTTCAGGGTTAGGAATAATCTCTACCAAACCAACTAATAAATTGTCCGTTAGATCACGAGCTGTCTGATGAGTGAGCGCGTCTCGGTAAGGGTAATAATCTACTTGCTCATTTGAAGCAACGACTTGTTCGGCCTCGCTGATTAATACTTTTAATTTATCTGAAGGTACGAATCCAAAATAATGTGCCATTGTGCTTCCTTTATTTGTTGTTTTTCATGTCTTACTTGCGTTACATTTGTCGTGAAATCGGTTACCATTTAACCAGAATTTGAAACAAAGATTCACCACGCCATATGCTATTTAGTGACGCACCATAATTGTACAATGTGAAAATTTGTTGGCTAATATTCATCTCACATGATTTTTACAATTTATTCGGTGACAGGTTATATGAATGACTCGCTGCACACTAATTTAGCATATTTTTTATATTTTGATTTAAAAAGCTTGAACTTATAAGACTACCTACTACTTGTCTAGGGAGAGATAAGATGAATAGTGCTATTGTACTGATATTCGGCGTTGCTGCTATGCTTTGTGGCTACGTGTTTTACTCAAAATTCATTGCTACCAAAATTTTAGCATTGGATAACAGTCGTCCCACGCCAGCGCATACGATGAAAGATGGGGTCGATTATGTTCCTACCAATAAATATGTACTATGGGGACATCACTTTACCTCGGTGGCAGGCGCTGCACCGATTATTGGTCCCGCAATTGCGGTTATTTGGGGCTGGGTACCTGCCATCATTTGGGTGGTGCTCGGTACGATTTTTATGGCGGGTGTACATGATATGTCGGCCATTTGGGCAAGTATGCGCAATAGGGGGCAGTCAATTGGCTCTATTGCGGGTACGGTCATGGGCACACGTGTCCGCAGTTTGATGATGGTTGTGATTTTTTTATTACTATTGATGGTCAATGCGGTGTTTGGTGTTGCTATCGCTAATATGATGATCAAAACACCATCTGCTGTATTGCCTGTTTGGGGCGCCTTGGTGGTTGCCTTTATCATCGGTCAGTGTATTTATCGCTACAAGATGAATTTGGTTTGGGTATCTATTATCGGGGTAAGCGCTTTATATGGGCTGATCTATCTTGGCCCTATGTTCCCGATTGTGTTACCTGAGACCGTAATGGGCTTACCTGATAACGCTGTATGGATTCTTATTTTATTCGCCTATGCGGCGATTGCGTCGTTGTTGCCCGTATGGATGCTGCTTCAACCTCGCGATTATATTAATGGTTTGCAGCTATTCGTTGGTTTGATTTTACTATACGCAGCCATCTTTATCGGCACGCCAAATATTGTCGCACCAGCAATAAACACAGCACTGCCAGTTGGCACGCCATCACTGATGCCGCTGTTGTTTGTGACGATTGCTTGTGGGGCGATATCAGGATTCCACGGATTGGTCGCGACAGGGACGACGTCTAAGCAGATTGATAAAGAAGAAGACGCGCGTTTCGTTGGTTATTTTGGTGCGCTAGGCGAAGGTATGCTGGCACTCGGCGCAATTCTAGCGGCAACCGCAGGTTTTGCTACCCTTGGTGATTGGCAAGCGGTCTATCAAAAATTTGGCGACGGTTCTATCGGCGCCTTTATTGATGGTGGTGCGACCATATTAAACGCAGGTGTTGGCATCGATATGGTACTATCACAGACGATGCTTACGGTCATGGCGGCATTATTTGCAGGTACGACCATGGATACTGGCGTACGCTTACAACGTTATATTTTCCAAGAGTTTGGCGAGTTTTATAATTTACCAATACTGAATAAAAGCGTCGTGGCAACATTACTTGCTGTCGGCAGCTGCTTGCTATTAGCATTCGGTGCCGGTGGTATTGATGGTGCTGGTGGTATGATTATCTGGCCACTATTTGGTACGACTAACCAGTTAATGGCGGCATTAACACTAATGATCGTAACGGTTATCTTGTTACGTAAAGGCAAACCAGTTTGGTACACTTTAGCGCCATTGACATTCCTGCTGGTTATGACCGTTTTCGCACTACTCATTCAGCTCAAAACCTTCTTCACTGATGGCAATTGGCTGCTTATCATTATGGATGTCATTATCTTGATAGCAACTATCTTAGTGACGTTTGAGAGTCTGTCTGTGTTGCGTAAAGAGTGGTCGATACATAAAGGCAAAAGCGATAACATTTAGACGCTAAACCATACTAAATATTTATCAACTCAAAAACGCTGGCAGCAATTGCTGGCGTTTTTTGTATCATATAGGCATGATAGATCATAAGAATTAAGTAAAATACGAGCACATTATGGAAAATGAAAACACATCAAATAATATAGTAAACGTTCAACCATTAGAGGACACTCAACCATGGTGGCAACGGTTTAAGAATGGATTAAATGAATTTTATCATGCGCCTTATCGTCAGACGATGGCACGCGCGGCACGTGATGAAGAAGATTTTTTTATGTTGCTCATGTTTGCTGAGAGCTTGGGTATTGATAATCCCGCCAGCTTTTATACATTAGAGTTGCAACCTCTATTTTTAGAGAACTTTCATGAGTGGCATACACGTATGGGAATGGATAGATGTCCATTTGACCACGTTGGGTGCTGCTAACCGTAGTGGATTGACTATATAAAAAAGTAGCTAAGCATTTATTAGATAATGAGACAAAATACGAGATAACAGTATGGCATTACACCCTTTACATGGATTGGTAGAGCAGTTAGAGACACAACCGATTATATTTATCGGCGGCAAAGGTGGTGTAGGGAAGACCACCACGGCAGCAGCTCTAGCCAGCTACTATGCAAGCCAGCAGCAAAAAACCTTAATTGTCTCAACCGATCCGGCACATAGTTTGGGTGATGTATTGAATATACGACTCAATAATGAGAAAACGGTGATATCACCTTATCTAGATGCGATTGAGTTAAATCCTGACGTAATTGTCGATGAACATTTTGCTCAAGTCGAACGTACGATTAAAGCTTATGCCAACCCAGATATGATGCCAAAAATTCGTGAGCATCTGAGGCTATCTAAGTCGGCACCTGGCGCTCAAGAAGCCGCGATGCTCGAATCTATGTGCCACCATTTAGTCGAAGCGGCAGATGCCGGGTATGAACACATCATCTTTGATACCGCACCGACAGGTCATACTTTGCGATTATTGGTATTACCAGAAATGATGGGGGCGTGGACGGATGGGCTGCTTGCACAGCAGCGACGGCAGGCCAAACTACGTTCGGTGGCGACGCATTTGGACAGTCACAATCAGAAACAGAGCACGCAACAGAGCACGCAAAAGAACGACGTGGCCAATCCATTTGCAGCAAAAAAATCAGATCGCTGGGAGCAAGCCGTATCCGTATTAGAAAAGCGCAAGCAACTGTTCCGTCAAGCAGGGTTGCTACTACATGACCGTACACAAACAGCGATTGTGTTGGTGATGACCGCTGATGTTTTACCATTGGCTGAGACCAAGCGCGCTATCGAGCAATTGGAAGAGAGTAAGCTCATGCCAGCAGCAATCATCATTAATCAATTGATATCAACCACACAGTCGGATGAGTTTTGGCGACGCCGTGCTGAGCGTCAGCAACATCTGCTGCAGGATATCGAGCAAAGCTTTACCAAGTACCCGCTGTATCCGATCTATCTGCAACAGACAGATGTACGCGGCACAGACGCATTGAGTGCGTTGTTGAGTGTATAAAGCGCATAGATAGTTCGCTAATAATTTATGACTCACGCTTATACGACTGTAACTTACCTGACAGCGACCATGCCATGTCTGTGCGTAATAACTGTGCTTGTTCGGACTTGCCGCTGCTAAGCGACGACCATTGCGGTTTACCACGCGCTTTTTTGAGCTCACTTGGTAATTTATGTGCTGGCCATACAGTAATTGGATTGTTGTCTTCATCTGCATGATCACTGTCGTCAGTTAACGACGTTCCAAGACTACTGCCCTTATACAATAACTGAGTGGCATCTGTAGCAGCATGACCACGATGACGTAATGCCGTAAGTAAGTCTAATGCTCGCGTGGCTAATAGCGTCAACGTAGCAGGATCGATATATAAGCGTTTTACCCCAGTAATCCTATCGGCAATACTGCTGGTATTCGATAGCAACCCTCCTGCGATCCCACCTATTGCGGCACCCAATCCCAGTGTAGTACCTAGGGCTGCTGCATCGATACCTAATCCTAGAAGCGCACCTGCTGCTGCACCAGAAGTGGTACGAATGCCGTAGCTTTTGAGAAGTTCAGGGTCGAAAGGGTCTTGTTGATAGGCTTGTAGTTCAAGCGGTGTTGCTGCAACCGCATTGTCATAAAACTTATAAAGGTTAAGTAAGTTGTGCTGCATCGCACGCTCACTTTGCCTGACCGCTTCTTGCATTTGCTGTAGTACAGGAAGTGGGTCGTCATCTTCATTGATCTCGCGCACAAAGGCAGCAACATTCAATAAAAAATCAGCGATGATGATATTAGCCTCATCATACAGCTGAGCCCAGTCTTCCGTTCGACGTTGCATCAACTGCTCAAGCATCTCAGAGTGGGTGAGCATAGTGGCTAGGTTTTTCCATAGGCGCATCTCATCTTCAAACTCAAACGCGACCGAATCGAAACGCGTTGAAATATGCAGATTGCGTCTTGCCAGCATCGTTTGCCAGTCGTCGATATTGGCATTCTGGCTGTCTGTAAAATTAAAAACAGGCATCACAGGAATCGCAGCCCAAGATAAAATCGCTAGCTCATCTTTATATTTACCCAATACAGGCTCACGAGCATCTACCACGTAAATGGCCATATCACTTGTCAGCAGCTGACGAATGACTTTGGCTTCTTGGCTATAATCATAGGGCAAGTCATAACTGTCTGCACCTTGAGCGACATCCGCCGCCAAAAACTGTTGCAGACGTTCAATACCATCACGGCGACTGGCAGTATTATCCTCTAGCCAGTCCATAAGCCCTGAAGCATCTTCCAGACCAGGTGTGTCGTATAATGCCACTAGCACCTCACCAGTGCGACTGTCTGTCAGCTGTGCTTGCTCGACGTGACGTGTGGTTGCAGCTTCGTTTTTGACTTCGCCAAAATATACGTCTCGCAATAACGTGCGCAATATAGAGGTTTTGCCCGTATTGGTATGACCGACGACCGCCAATTTAAGCGGTTCACCACTGGCAATCGTTTTCTTTTTCATCTTTGACGCTGGTGCTGTCGTTGCTGATGCTTCGGTTGATACAGGTTGATTGTCCTGAATAGCTATTGACTGAGCTACTGTAGGTTTTAAAGTATTGTCTGAAGGAGTACTTGAGACATCAGGGGTCGGCTCATAAGCTTTGTCCGCAAAAAGACTTTCAGGCTTATTATTCTCATGATTATTGTTATTTTCATTATTCATAGTAACTTCTTATATTTATTGATGGCAAAAACACACAGTAGCCATTTATTGTAAAACAAATCTGATTGGGTATCGGTTATGAATGCGTATTGTCATATCACAAATCGTAGTCCACGCATTTATAATCAGGCTCTAGTCGGTTCAATATATTTTGGATACAAGGAAGACGAGTGAAAGCACTACAAATAGTAGGCTAAGCGAGACTGACACCGTATCCAATGTATAGAGAATTGACTATATTAGACAGCACTTGGTGGACGCAGCAGCACCTTTAGCTTTCTCTTGAACCCTTTGGCACGAAAGAACCGCTGCCACATACGGTAAAAGACACCAAATATCAGGCTAACAATATTGTCGTGGCTGGTTTCACCAACGGCACCATATTTGACGGGGTTATTGACCGTATCTTCTTCTACATAAGTGCCGAACCAGCGATCAAAAATAATGAGAACGCCGCCGTAATTTTGGTCAATATATTCGTTATTGGTGCCATGATGGGCACGGTGATTGGATGGGGTATCAAAGACATACTCAACCCATTTTGGAAATTTTCCTACGGTTTCGGTATGAATAAAGAATTGATAAATCAAATCTAAAGCATAAAAGAAAAATACCCAGACTGGATGAACCCCTAGCATCATCAGCGGAACAAAAAACAACCACCAACCCGTTACAGAGTACAGCAGGCTTTGACGCATGGCGGTGGACAGATTCATATGGTCATCTGAATGATGCACGACATGCGCTGACCAAAACCAATTCATACGGTGTGACGCGCGATGGAACCAATAATAGCTGAACTCAACCGCGACGAATATAGGGATGGCGGTAAGCCATGTCACCTCAATAGTAAATAAGCGATATTGATATAACCATAAGCAGATAGGTATGACGATAAGCGCTTGGACAATCAATTCAAACCCTAAATAAGAGCCGCCTAAGCTAAAATTGGTTATCGCACGGAGCCAACTAAAGCTTTTACTATTGCCGCGCTTGGACTGATAGAGCCATTCTGCCAAAAATAACAAGAAAAATGGACCGCCAGCCAGCGGAAGCAGCCACTCTTGCCAATACGCGGGCATAATGCTCGCCAGCATTGGCTGCCATGACTCTGGCGCAGCCGTTAAGATACTTTGGTTTAACGCCTCTCGGTAACCATCCAATAGTTGACCATACTGATCTAGGGTCATAAGGGAATTGTCTGCTGCCATCTTGGGCTCCTAGCCACTATAAAACATCCTTGTTATCTTAATATGACGTCACAGCTATTAAACTGTTATATCAATAAGTCTTTAAGATTGCCTGAGGTTATAGACCTATAATATTTATTTATTGTATATCATACCAGTCATAATGATAAGTTCATATATGAACAACAGATTGAAAGTAATAGATTAAAAATTAGAATGTATTAAGTATCTATATCAACTAAGCCAATTTTTCGTGCAGAAAGCGCCGTTTGCCACTGTTGATAGCGAACCGCTTGTTTGTCTAATGGCTCATCATCGGTACGAGCGTCAGTCAATTCCGCAGAAACGCTGTTATCTCCCAGCAGTTGTACGATAAGCCCATCTTTTGCGTGAGCAGCGATTTGATCGAGTTTGCGTAGCGTACCGCGGTCGGGCAGTGCATTGCTATGAATGCCAAGTAAAACTTGCACCGGATGCGCATCTAGATAGTTTTTAAGCCGTGTCATATCATCACGATCATCAACGATACCAAAATTCTCAACTTCGCTTGAGTGTTCAAGACTATGTTTGTCAAAATCATGATGGCTGCTATCTAACCCTGACTGCCACCAGTTGTCCTGATCTGCAGGGTATTCAAGCAGCGCAACTAACTTCTTGCCCGCACTGACCGTCGCTTTTGGGGCGATAGGGGCTAGCGCTTCTATAAAGTCATCAGCATCCACCACGTGCCGCTGCCAGAAGTTTAGGATTTTTTGATAATAGGGCTGTTTGATATCCAAACGCATTTTTTTGCGGCGGAACATCAATGCACAGAACGCCCATGCTATCGCTCGAGGTACAATGCCGTACATTAGCAAGCTACCAACTAGTAACCCTGCCCATTGCCTTGCAACAGACAGCGGCATGGCTTCTGTCACAAGCCTGCTCTGTGCGATCGCTGTACTGTCTGGCACACCAAATCCCACCATACTAGGTAGCCAGCCTAATACTTGAGTCAAGCTCACAAGCGCTTGATCAGAGAGTAAGGTTGACTCCCAGCTAAAGCTATACTGACGTACAACCAGCAAAAATATAATCGCAAGCAGCATACCGGTCAAGGTAGCCAGCCACAACTGATGGCTAAATCTACCCAAATACCAACGCATACCGCTGTGCTGCAACTGGCGTTCATACAGATCGACGGCCGCTTTGGTCACATCGTCCTTACCACGTATGAGATAACTTGGACTGACAAAGCTCGCAAACCAACTGGGCGATTGTTGATCTCGATTGATAAGGGTCATGACAAGCCAGCCACCAAGCATAATGGTATGAAAACCAAGCAAACAGACCAACACATAAAAGAAATTCACAACATTAGACTGCAATAGCGTGAACAGTCCCAAAAACCCTGAGATACACCACACCACGCTCATAACGATCATGATGCCCTTTATACGACCATCAATCTTGCCCAGTACACGTGCAAGCGCCCCGTTACTATCTATACGTGATGCTCGTCGATGCAGCTTTTGGATAGGCGTGCCATCCTCGCCCTGAAGCTTCTCCGTGATTAATAACGGATCAGTGGCAAAGACGTGCTGATCGGTCTCTAAGGCTCGTACCAGCTCGGTCAGTTGGTCTTGGGGTGATAGCATAATGCGATAATATCCGTATGAAAGCGTCAATATAAGAAATAGCAACCCGAAAACAGGCGTTTTAATCGTTATAGATTATTGTAGCGTATATAGAATGAGGATGACTTGTATTATTTCTATCATAGTAAACCCTTATAAAATCAGCCAAAATAAATATATAAAACCAAATCGTGTCAAAGAGCGTATTAAAGAGACATATCAAAGAAAAAGGAAGGTGCCATATGAATAGCGAAATGAATAATAAAACCTATCTTATCATCGGCGGAACAGGTGGTATTGGTCAGGCCATGGTGCAGCAGCTAATACAGAAAACGACTGTGAGTCAGATGGACAGTCAATCTCATCAAAGCCATCGCACACAAGTATTTGCTACTTATCATCGAAATGGGCCAAACATTGAAGCAGAAAACCTGCACTGGCTACCAATGAATGTCAGTGATGAGGATAGTATTAAAAAAGCTGCCGATACCATCAAACAGACAGTCGGTCATGTGGATTGGGTAATCAACTGTGTAGGATTACTACATACAGAGACCGCGCAGCCAGAAAAGGCCTTGCGACAAATGGATACCGAGTTCTTTTTGCAAAATATGCAAATCAATGCGCTAGCAGGGTTGCTCATCGCCAAGCACATTAAGCCATTATTCGCCAAAGCTGAACGCAGCGCTGAGAATCCAGCGATTTTTGCGACCATATCAGCCCGTGTTGGCAGTATTACTGACAATCAGCTCGGCGGTTGGTATAGCTATAGAATGAGTAAGGCGGCGCTCAATATGGGCATGAAAAATCTAAGTATCGAATGGGGTAGGTCACTAAAAGACGTCTGCGTGGTTGTCATGCAACCAGGCACTGTAGACACCCAACTCTCCGCACCGTTCCAAGGCAATGTCGCTGAAGGACATCTGTTCTCACCAGCGTATAGCGCGGAGTGCTTATTAGATGTGCTATCAGGTATGACAGCCGCTCAATCAGGCAGCTTTGTCGATTGGGCGGGAGAGTCCATACCTTGGTAGTAGGTATATTAACTAAATAAGACCATAAAAGATGCGCCGTTAATCAGCCATAGTTAATAAGCCATAAATAAATCCATAAACTCATTCACCGGTGTTTGTTCTAGTCTTTTTTGATCGTCACACAACTCAATAATCTGCTGACAACGGCTGTCGACAAAGCGAGTTGCCAGACTGGCACGGAACTTTGCTTCCAGTACAGGGATGCCCTCAGCTCGGCGGCGTTTGTGGCCGATAGGATATTCAACAGCCACTTTTTCTGTACTGGTGCCATCTGTAAAAAATACTTGAATGGCATTGGCAATAGAGCGCTTGCTTGGGTCATGATAGTCTTTTGAATACTGCGCGTTTTCTTCTACAACCATCTTGCTACGTAGCTCATCGATTGACAAATGCTGCTCATGATAGTCATCCTTGTAGTTCTCTGCCATCAGATCACCTGTCAACAACGGCACAGCGACCATATACTGCAAGCAGTGGTCACGATCGGCTGGATTGGCAAGCGCGCCTTCTTTTGAAATGATTCGAATCGCTGAGTCATGGGTGGTCAGGACGATTTTGTCGATATCGTCAATTCTGTCTTTTACGTGTGGGTGCAAAATGACTGCGGCTTCACAAGCGGTCTGAGCATGAAACTCAGCAGGAAAGCTTATTTTAAATAAGATGTTTTCCATCACATAACTACCAAAATCTCGCTGAAATTTAAAACGACGTTCGCCTTCAGGCTTTGTCGCTAGATCCTTATTGGTATGGCTGAATAGCACATCATAGAATCCCCACTGCGGTGCGGTGAGTGCGCCTGGGATACCCATCTCGCCGCGCGCGGTGATATCTACTAGGCGTACTGCGCGACTGGTTGCATCACCGGCTGCCCATGATTTTCGACTACCAGCATTGGGGGCATGTCGATAGGTGCGTAGTGCCTGACCATCAACGAGGGCTTGTGAGATTGCTGCCATAATACGCTCACGAGGTAGCTGGTAGAGCTTGGCAACGACGGCAGTTGAAGCCAGTTTGACCAAAAACACATGATCCAGGCCCACACGGTTGAATGAGTTTTCAAGTGCGAGTACGCCTTGAATCTCATGCGCCATGATCATCGCCTCAAGCACAGTTTTCATTGTAAGCGGCGCTTGTCCTTGGCTGATGTTTTTCTGACTGATATAGTCCGCGACCGCCAAGATGCCGCCTAAATTATCAGAAGGATGGCCCCATTCAGCAGCGAGCCACGTGTCATTGTAGTCAAGCCAGCGTACGATACAGCCGATGTCAAAAGCAGCTTTGATTGGGTCTAGCCGATAAGACGTACCAGGAACGCGCGCGCCATGCGGTGTTATTTGGTCAGGGCAATTAGGACCTAAGTGCTTGGTGCACTCAGGAAATCTCAGCGCCAACAGACCACAGCCAATGGTGTCCATCAAGCAATGACGTGCGGTGCTCCATGCCTCAGCAGCGTTCGGTGATTCGTCATCTATTGAATAATTAAGCACATAATCGGCAATTTTTTGGATTTCAACGTCGTATTCCGGACGGACATTGCTCTCAACCGTCGCATGTTTTGTATTTGAATTGGCTATACTTGAATGGTTATCTGAGTGGTCATTTGACATGGTTGTGTCCTCTTCCTTGAGTGTGCCGCTTTGTTAACCAATGATTCTGGTTATCCTTTTAAAGCCATCGTCATTCAAAAGTAGCACACTCAATATGGAACAACCAATTTGAATTGTGTTAAAAATTAAGACATCACCAGCCGTTTAAATCATGAGATACAGTAACCCTAAAATAAACAGCGCCGCTATAATAAACAGCAGAAAACTCAAAACCTTGGTTGTGGTTGATGCGGTGTCCGTGCTCTCTTTTTTGACTTTGTTTTTCTTAGCGACATATAGCACCATTTTTACATGCTCGATATTGTCCTCGAGATAATGCTCGCCTTCGGGTACAAAGCCCAAAGACTCATAAAAACTTAGCAAGTAAACCTGTGCCGAGATAATAATCGGGCGTTTTTTGCCATATTTTTTACGGCAGTGAGCAATGGCTTGGGTCATCATTTGCCGTGCTAGACCATCACCTCTATGCTCTGATAGCACAAGCACTCTACCAATGGCAGGCATTGCAGTGTGGTTGGTCTTAATGGCAGGATCGGCTACTGATAAGTTGGATTTTAACTTGTTGAACTCAGGTGGGATAATACGGCAATAGCCCACCAATGCTGCATTTTGATGAGCGATTAGGTGCAAGCAATCGAAATCCACTTCATCCATATCTTGATAGGCACAGTTTTGTTCGACGACAAACACTTGCGAGCGCGCCTTTAAAATATGATAAAGATCAACTGAGGTCAGCTCGTCAAAGGTTTTTAAAGAAAATTCACAAGTCATAGTGGGCTAGCTTCTGGCAATAGGCAGTAAAAGATTGGCATTATAACGATTTAGGCAGGCATTAACCATTCCTAACCGTTTAGGGTCTGGCTGATTTTGTCTAAGTTTAGGCTATCAGACATGGCGCTAAAGATCTCAAAATATTTGCCGCGTTGGGCATAAAGTACCTCATGTGTACCTGTCTCAACCACTTCGCCATTTTCTATGACCACTAGATCATCGGCATCGATGATTTGCGCGATATTGTGTGAGACCATAATCACGGTACGGTCTTTTTTGATCAGATCTAGGCTTTTTTTGACCTGCTGACTGGCGATGGCGTCTAGACTGGCTGTCGGCTCGTCCAAAAATACAATGGGCGGGTCTTTTAAAAACATCCTTGCCAGTGCGATACGCTGCTGTTGACCACCTGATAGGGATTTGGCAGTACTCTCGTAGCCATCTGGTAGAGACATGACTTGCTCGTGTATAGAGGCTTTTTTTGCCGCCACGATGATGTCATCTTCGCTGGCATTCATATCACCATAGCGGATATTTTCACTAATCGTACCCGAAAAAATATGATTGCTCTGTAGTACCAATCCAATGCGTTGACGCAACTCGTGGGTATCACAGTCAGCCAAATCATGTCCATCTAGGCAGATCGTGCCAGCATCTGGCGTATAGAATTTAACCAATAGATTGATGATGGTGCTTTTGCCAGCACCAGAGAGACCAACCAAAGCCGTAATACGATTGGGCCTGATGGTAAAGCTCACATCTTTTAAAGCTTGTGTGCCATTAGGATAGGTAAAATCAACGTTTTTAAGCTCGATATGGCCTTTTAGGTTTTCGCTACTGATACCATCGATGTTTTCGACTTGTTTGTCGTCTTCTAAAATATCAAAAAAACCTTCGGCATAGGTCAGCGCATTATTGATTTGATCATAGATGCGATGCAATTGACGGATAGGAGCGGCGACATTTTGAAATAGCATGACATGAAACAAAATCATGCCAATGGTCATCTCGCCTTGTAGCACAAAATAAGCGGTGAGGAGAATGATAACCACCACACCAATCTGCTCGATAAAGGTTTTGATGGCATCATAAATAAAGCCAATACTGCGAATACGCAGCTGGTTGTCAGTCATCTCTTTTTGAATGGCTAAGTGCTTCTCAGCTTCGATGGACTCACGGACGAAGGATTTCACCACGCTGATCGAATTAATCAAAGAGATCACCAAACCGCTTTTGGCTTCTCGAAACCCGCGCATCTGCCGACGAAAACCTTGTAGACGCCGTGCTTGCTTTTGGCTAATAACAAAGTAAATGGGTATGATAATAAGACCGACCATGCCAACCCAAAAATTGGTCGAAAACATGATAATAAGCGCCACAATTGCGTTGGCAAATAGCGGTAGCATGTCGATAAAGAAGTTTTGCACCAGGCTGGTTAAACTGCTGACCCCATAATCAATACGAGTTTGCAATTTACCACTGTCATTTTCACTACTGGTATAAAACGCCATCCGATAGGTAAGGATGCGCTCAATGATTTTTTGAGACAAATCGCGCGACAAGTTGATACGAATCTTTTCACCAAAAAAACGCTGACCAAAAGAGATGAATATCGACAGGATCTCTTTGGTCAGGAGGACCGCACTAATAATCCCTAACATACGCAGACCTGCTTGCCATGGCTCGGCAAGCGTGGCAATTTCGGTCAAGGTATCGACGGTATAACGTAGTACAAACGCATTTACCTGTGCGGTAAAAGAGCCTAGGGCGGTCAGTGCTAAGGTGGCGATAATAAGCAAGCGATAAGGTTTAGCAAATACCGCCAGTTTTTTTAGAATATCCCACAGCAGTGCCCGCCGTTCTTTCTTTTCGACTGGAGGCTTTTTTTCTAACTGTACGCGGCGGGGTTGGGGAGATGTTGGCATGTATTTTTATAATTATTAGTAATTAGCTTTCATTATGTACTACTTTATTAGCGACTCCAAAAGGTATGTGAACCGAAGGTAAAATACTAGCAGATTTCAAGTGTAACTTTTGATCATCAAAGAAAATATGTGGTTTTAATATCTCAAGCACCTTAGACTTTTCAACTCCTCCCATAAAAAATGCCTCATTAGCAAGAATATCCCATTCTCTCATAGTATTAATTGCACGCTTATGTGAAGGTGCGTTTCTTGCTGTGACGATGGAAACTCTCAAAACTGGTTCATAATTAGGATTTTTAAGCTTGTAAGTAGTCTCAAGCTTTTGAATATAAGAAATGCGATCAAGAAAGTTTTTTAAAGGTCCTGGATTATGAGCTATATCTACTTTAGAAGACTCGTGAGAGTGGAAATCACCTAATTCATTAGATTTCTTATAAACTGTTTCTGCTTCATCGTCTATCAGCACCCCGTCAAAGTCGAAAGCAACCCTTAATTGCATGTCCTCAATATCATCAGAAATATTACCATGCAAGATTTGACCTGCTGGAAATCCTGCA
Source organism: Psychrobacter sp. APC 3279 (assembly GCF_030407795.1). NCBI lineage: Bacteria > Pseudomonadati > Pseudomonadota > Gammaproteobacteria > Moraxellales > Moraxellaceae > Psychrobacter > Psychrobacter sp. APC 3279. The sequence goes on from NZ_JASDCR010000021.1 coordinate 46,256, forward strand.
TCTACTGCTTGCTTAACATCTCCTTCATTGGCAGATAAAAATAACTCAATATCAAATGCTGGGATATATTTATAAGCTGATTGGCCTTGCAAAAAAACAGCCCGTGTAATTGACAGCTCATAGTGCTCAATAGAATTCATGACTCTCAACCCTGTGTCAGGATCGTTACGAGACAATAAAATTACTTCAACCAAAGGTTCATCTGAAATTTCATTCAACTTTAATAATCTTCTGATGAATGGATAAGCAACGCCTGTGATAAGAGGAATATCTTGGTTTTCACGTTGATAATCCCTATATGCCTGCTCACCTTGTTCCCTAAATACCTTGTCTGACTCATCTAAATCAAACAAAGCACTTGAAGACAATCCAATTACTAACCTTCCTGTAAGGTCGTATGCCATTATAATTTCCTTAATTAAAAACTATCCGCTGGCACAAAAACTTCACCAACCATGATACGCCTTGCTGAGCGGCTCATCGACACTTTTTTGGCTTGCCAGCGCCCATCGACCAGTTCGGTTTTTCCGCCGACGAGCAATGTGCCTGATGGGTGGCCAAAACGCACCTCTGTCAGCTCGCCAGCGCCTGCTGCTTGATTGACGAGCGTGCCTTGTGTGGTTGCCGCAGCGGCGATAGCAACTGCTGCTGTACCCATCATAGCGTGATGCAATTGACCCATACTCATGGCACGTACGACTAAGTCAATCTCGCCTGCATCGACCGATTTACCACTAGAGGCCGTATAGCTCTGTGCTGCACCTACCCAAGCGACTTTAGGAATGTGTTGACTGGTCTGTGCCTCGCTCACGTCTTTAAATAACCCCATCGCGACACCGCCTGTGGCACGGATTTTTTCAAGCTTGATAAGTAACTCGCTGTTGCTATTGATGTCACCTTGCAACTCAGTACCCGTAAAGCCCAAATCTTCTGCCTTCATAAAGATGGTTGGGATACCTGCGCTAATAAAGGTCGCCTTGACACTATCGGTATTTAAACCGCAGCCAGCAACATCAAATTCATCGACTAAGTTACCAGTAGGGAACATGTCGCTAGTAGCATCTACAGGGTCGATAAACTCAATTTTGACTTCAGCTGCTGGGAAGGTCACACCATCTAATTCAAAGTTTCCTGTTTCTTGAACCTGTACTTTGTCATTTGCGTCTTTATAGATGGGAACATGGGCAATAATGGTTTTACCGATATTTTCTTGCCAAATACGCACTTCACAAATACCGCTATCTGCATATTCATCGATGCTGTTATTGATTTTGTCAGCATCGACCAAACCCATATTAATGGCACAGGCACCGACGGCCGCGGTTAAGTTGCCACAGTTACCCGCCCAGTCAATCATAGGTTTGGCGATATTGACTTGTCCGAACAGATAATTCACATCGTGATCTGGTCTGTCAGAGGCCGATAAAATAACCGTTTTTGACGTACTAGAGCTGCCATTGCCCAAGCCATCGATTTGCTTGCCGTAAGGATCTGGGCTGCCGATGACCCGTAGCAGAAATTTATCACGTGATTCGCCAGCGACTTGGCAGCGCTCAGGTAAATCAGATAATTTAAAGAAAGTGCCTTTTGAGGTACCACCGCGCATATAGGTAGCAGGAACGGATAGTTGCGGGGCGAAAGAAGCTTTTGATTTAGTATTTGTTTGGGCCACTGTATTAAGTCCTTTTTATATTGTTATAAGATTGGGTATGCTGCCATCAGCAAGTAAACATACATGATTAAGAGCGCTCGTTAATAATGATAGCGACAAGAGATAATCGTAAGATAATTATCATCGACGGCATATACCAAACGATTGGCGTCGTCGATACGTCTTGACCAAAATCCGGATAGGTTTTCTTTTAGAGGTTCAGGTTTGCCAATGCCTTCAAACGGATTACGCTTACATTCAGTGATGAGCTTATTGACGCGTTTGAGTGTTTTTTTGTCTTGCGTTTGCCAGTATAGGTAGTCTTTCCACGCAGCATCTGTCCATGCTAGTTGTTCACTCATTATCAGACCCTTTGGATTGATTAAAGCCTTTGAGTTCAAGCACTTTCAATATCGCCATCCGTATGCTCATTATTATCGCTGCTACCATTTCTTTTATCACTATCTTCTGCTGTATCTATTAGCTCACGTGTAACCGTCTTGCCAGCCTTATATTGAGCAATAGAGTCCGCTAAGTGCGCCGCATTGGCAGGAGATTTTAATAGATAAACGGTTTCCATCAGGCTATTGTAATAATCAAGCGACATCACAACCGCATCATCGGCGTCACGGCGGGTCACGATAGTGGCGTTGGCATCATCATTTACCGTGTCTAGAACGGACTTTAGGTGCTTTCTGGCTTCTGAAAAACTAACGACTCTCATGGCTTACTCCCTTCATGATATTCTGCATAACTTGTACAATATATCGTACATATTACGCTATTGGTGAAGTAAACTCAATATTTAGCTACTATCTAGTATTTAGGAGTAAGTAACAAAACTCAGTGTATAGAACGCAAAAGCAAATAAAAGCCGACGTCATATAAGGTTATACAACATCGGCAACTTTTATACTTTGCTGCTTATCACACTAAAAACTACAGGATAGCCTTAGACAATATCAAGCGTACCTTCGATAAACTCTTTAGCAAAGCGTTGTAGCATACCGCCAGCATTGTACATTTTGACTTCATCGGCCGTATCTAGGCGGCAGATAATAGGCGTCTCAGTGGTACTGCCATCGGCACGATGGATCACTAGAGTCATCAACCCGCCAGCCGAGACTTTGCCTGTGACATCAAAGGTTTCTGTACCATCGATATTTAGCGTATGGCGAGTCGTGCCTTCCTCGAACTGTAAAGGCAGCGCGCCCATGCCAACTAAGTTTTGACGATGAATACGCTCAAAGTCCTCAGCGACGACGGCTTCTACGCCAGCGAGACGCACACCTTTGGCAGCCCAGTCACGGCTTGAGCCTTGACCATAGCCATCACCTGCGATGATGATAAGCGGCTGCTCACGGTTCATGTAGGTTTCAATGGCTTCCCACATGCGCATGACTTGGCCTTCTGGTTCGACGCGTGCCAGTGAACCTTGGACAACCTCACCACTTTCATCACGTACCATCTCGTTTAATAGCTTAGGATTGGCAAAGGTGGCACGTTGTGCGGTTAAATGGTCGCCGCGATGGGTCGCGTACGAGTTATAGTCCTCAGCAGGCAAGCCCATGGTGTCTAAGTACTCGCCAGCTGCCGATGAGCCAAGAATGGCGTTTGATGGTGACATATGGTCGGTTGTAATATTATCACCTAGGACAGCAAGTGGACGTAGGCCTGTCAGTTTGTTTTTCTTAGCCATTTTGCCTTCCCAATACGGCGGACGGCGGATATAAGTGGTCATTTCGCGCCAGTCGTATAGTGGGCTTAATGCCTTGCCCGTGTCTTTTTTGGCTTCATCAAACATAGGAATATATACAGAATTGAACTGCTCAGGCTTCACGGCAGAAGCAACAATGGCATCAACCTCTTCATCATCAAACCAGATGTCTTTTAGATAGACGTCATTGCCATCCGTATCTTTGCCCAATGCGTCTTTTTCAATATCAAAACGAATGTTACCTGCGATAGCATACGCAATGACCAGTGGTGGCGATGCCAAAAATGCTTGCTTGGCGTATGGATGAATACGACCATCAAAGTTACGGTTACCCGACAGCACTGCCGTGGTAAATAAATCATTGTCGATGATTTCTTTTTCGATATCAGGGTCAAGCGCACCGCTCATACCATTACAGGTGGTACAAGCAAAGCCAACCACATCAAAGCCGATTTCTTGCAATTCTGGCATCAGACCTGCTTCTTCTAGGTACATTTTGACCGTTTTTGAGCCAGGTGCTAAGGATGACTTCACCCAAGGTTTACGTAATAATCCTTTGGCATTGGCGTTACGAGCAACTAAGCCTGCGGCAACCATGTTGCGTGGGTTTGAAGTGTTGGTACAGCTGGTGATCGCAGCGATAATTACTGCGCCATCTGGCATTAGACCATCTTTTGGCTCTGGTAGCTTTTGATCGGGCGCGTGGGCGATACCTTTGGCAACCAAATCATCAGTTGATACGCGGGCATGTGGACGCGACGGGCCTGCCATATTACGACCTACTGATGACAAATCAAACTCAAGGACACGTGCGTACTCGGCTTTTTCCATGCCATCAGCCCATAGACCTGTCTGCTTGGCATACTGTTCAACCAATTTGATTTGTTCTTCAGAACGACCAGTCAGTCGCAGATAGTCAGTGGTTTGCTCATCGATATAGAACATCGCGGCAGTGGCACCATATTCAGGTGTCATATTAGAGATTGAGGCACGGTCACCAACGGTCAGCTGACGGGCACCTTCACCAAAGAACTCAATATAAGTAGAGACCACACCTGCATCACGTAAGAATTCAGTCATCGCCAGTACCAAGTCCGTACCGGTAATGCCTTTTTGTAATTTACCCGTTAACTTAACACCAACGTAATCAGGCAGACGCATATATGATGGGTTGCCTAGCATGACGCTTTCAGCTTCTAGACCGCCGACACCGATTGAGATCACACCTAGGGCGTCGACCATCGGCGTGTGACTATCAGTACCAACTAGCGTATCGGCAAACGCGACTTCTTCACCTGCTTTATTGTGCACAACTTGTACGACAGGTGACATTTTCTCTAGGTTGATCTGATGCATGATGCCGTTACCAGGCGGCACGACGTTTACATTGTCAAAAGCATACTGACACCAGTTAATAAAGTGAAAACGGTCATCGTTGCGGCGCTCTTCAATCGCACGGTTTTTCTCAAATGCATCTTCTTCAAAGCCTGCATGCTCAACAGCCAAAGAATGGTCAACAATAAGCTGAGTTGGCACAATAGGGTTTACTTTAGACGGATCACCACCTTGCTCAGCGATGGCGTCACGCAAGCCTGCCAAATCAACAAAGGCCGTCTGACCCAAGATATCATGACAGACTACGCGGGCAGGGTACCAAGGAAAGTCTAAATCTTGCTTACCCTCGATATGCTGTTTTAGGGCATCGGTTAACTCTTCTGGTGGGCAACGGCGTACTAAATTTTCACACAATACTTTTGAGCAGAACGGTAGCTTGTCATAAGCACCTTCTTCGATACGCTCGACCGCTTCACGGGTGTCAAAGTAGTAAAGGTCAGTATCGGGAAGTGGTTTTTTGAATTCATCGTTCATGGGTTGTACTAGGGCGTTGTCCATAAGTCACCTTTGGCTGTTGGCTAATTTTAATAAATAGTTAAACGTCAATATTGGGTAGAAATTCATTGCTTTAGCAAAATCATCAGTTGTTGTAGACTTTGCTAAAAAAACGAAATTAGGAAGACAGGGGTCGTACTTAAAAGGGTTGTACATAACATAAGATATGACAATTGAGTCTAATCAGATAACAATACTCAATCGTCATATCGTTATCAGCCAGCACTATTGCTCGCTGATAACGTTACTCAATAAGCTGCCTAATAATAAGCATTTAACACTAACTGTCTTAACGCGCGCTCATATCTGGCACTGGGCGTAGATCTTCACCCGTATACTCTGCACTTGGGCGAATGATACGGTTATTAGCACGTTGCTCAAATACGTGAGCGGCCCAACCAGTCAAGCGTGAGCAGACAAAGATAGGTGTGAATAGCTTGGTTGGAATCCCCATAAAGTGATAGGCTGATGCATGGAAGAAATCAGCATTACAAAACAGTTTTTTCTCGCGCCACATGACTTCTTCACAGCGTACTGATACAGGATATAGTACTTCATCACCAACGTCCGCAGCCAGCTTCTCAGCCCAACCCTTAATCACGACGTTACGTGGATCTGACTCGCTATAGATCGCATGACCAAAGCCCATGATTTTATCTTTACGAGCCAGCATGCCCATCATTTCTTCTTCGGCTTCATCAGGTGAGCTAAAACCTTCAATCATATCCATAGCCGCTTCATTCGCGCCGCCATGCAATGGACCACGTAATGAGCCGATGGCACCAGTAATGCAAGAGTGGATATCAGATAGAGTTGAAGCACAGACACGAGCAGTAAAGGTCGACGCATTGAACTCATGCTCTGCATACAAGATAAGCGAGACGTTCATGACTTTTTCATGTAGCTCGTTTGGCTTCTCGCCTTTGAGCAAATGCAAGAAATGACCGCCAATAGTGGCGTCGTCTGTATCAGTCTCGATACGCACATTATCATGGCTAAAACGATACCAATAGTTGATGATCGACGGGAACGCTGCCAGCATACGGTCAGTTTGATCATTTTGCTGAGCAAAGTCAGTCTCAGTTTCAAGGTTACCGAGCATCGAGCAACCAGTACGTAGCACATCCATTGGATGCGCGTCGCTTGGAATGCGCTCAAGCACATCTTTTAATGCTTGTGGTAGGCCGCGTAGTTTTTTTAGCTTGGCTTGATAGGCATCAAGCTCGCTTTGCGTAGGCAAGTTACCATATAGCAGCAGGTACGCCACTTCTTCAAAAATACACTTGTCGGCTAGTTCTGATACGTCATAGCCGCGATAGGTCAGACCAGAGCCTGATTTGCCGACGGTAGATAGAGCGGTTTTACCAGCGACTTGTCCGCGTAGACCTGCACCTGAAAGTTCTTTTTGTGCTGCCATGTTTACATTCCTTTTGTGGGTAGCTTTTTTGGGTGAAAACAGTATATCTAACGATGTTTCTGATGAGAAATTTATTGGTTAATGACTGACTATAGCGCCAGTTGAGCGTTATGCAGGCTGTTCAGGCTGTGGACCGTCTAAGTCGACATTACAACGCTTAAACTCAGCTTCAATAGGGCCGTTCAAGACCTCCATCGCGCTACCTTCGCCTTCTGCATTATTGATTTCCATATACTTGACACCCAGTGGCGACTCCATAAATGTCTGGATTTCAGTCATTTCTTCTGGGGTAGGGTCAGCCATCGGGGTTGCGACTTCTTCGCCATTCATGACACGCAATTGCTCATTGCCAAAAGCAAGCAGCTTTTTGCCAACGTCTGACGTATAAAAGCTATCTAGCTCTTTTAGCTCTGCGTCGGTGAATTGAGACTTATAAAAGCTATCAACTTCGGCTTTGCCCAAATCTTTATCGCGCGACTCAAGGCAGCTGACCTGCTCTTCGCTGAGTGCACCACTATTGATAATTGGTGCAAGCAGTAAGCTATTAACGGTATCTAACGTAATGGTCGTCATAACCAAGTCGTCTTGAGAGACAGCATTTGATGGCGCAGCTTGAGTCACAGCAGTATCGTTTGTTTCACTGGTAGTCGTGTCAACGTTATCGACAGTTTCTGGCGTTTTATCACAGCCAGTGATGAGTAGTAGCCCCGCAAGTGTACTACTGAGTAGTGTCGCTTTAAGCGCTGTATGGGAAGTGAACAATGACATAAATAACCTAAAGGCAAATGAATACGAATTTTAAGAAGATAAAACACCCAGAGGTAATTTATCTTCTCAGCGTTGCTAACAACCAATCATTGGTTACTTGTTACCAGCAAATAGCTTGTCTAGTGTCTGCTCAAACTCATGATAGTTTAAGAAATCATAGAGCTCCATACGAGTCTGCATGGTATCGACGACTTTTTCTTGCGTGCCGTCATTGAGTAGATGCTGATAAACGTTCAGTGCCGCTTTGTTCATAGCGCGGAAGGCTGATAGCGGATATAGCACCATCTCGACACCCACACTATAGAGCTGATCGGTGGTATATAGATCGGTCTGACCAAACTCTGTCATGTTTGCCAGTACAGGAATGTCCAATACATCAGTGAACTTACGATACATCTCGATATCAGTTAGCGCTTCTGCAAAGATCATGTCTGCGCCAGCTTCTTGGAATGCGACGGCACGCTCCACAGCAGCGTCCAGCCCTTCTACTGATAGGGCATCTGTACGAGCCATCACTACAAAGTCAGGATCCGTTTTTGCGTCTAATGCCGCCTTTAGACGATCTACCATTTCTGAGATGCTGACGATTTCTTTATTTGGGCGATGACCACAACGTTTTTGTGCCACTTGGTCTTCGATATGTACTGCCGCGACGCCTGCTTTTTCCATCTTTCTGATGGTTTGGGCAATATTGAATGCGCCGCCAAAACCCGTATCAATATCGACTAGTAGTGGCGTATCGACTGCGTCAGTGATACGGCGAGCATCTTCTAATACGTTATCAAGGCTGGTCATACCAAGATCAGGTAAACCAAATGAGGCATTGGCCACGCCAGCACCAGAGAGATATAACGCTTGATGACCGACTTGGGTGGCCATCATCGCTGTATAAGCGTTGATAGCGCCTGCAATTTGTAATGGTTGATTGTTATCATTTTTTTGAGTGAGTACACTGCGAAAGCGTGCGCCTGCTGAAGAAGTGGTCATGCTAGTATCCTTGCAGATAGAGGAAGTATTATCGTTGTTGTGACTGATTATACCCAATTATTAAACTCTAAAAAGCTCGCTAACGGAATTATTGATTATAATAAATAAAGATATATATTAAATTTTTTAATATTATTCATAATATAAATAGCATTATGCATTTATTGGTAATTTCTCACAATAAGTATTCATATTGCTTAAAATCACAGCTTTTAGAATCTCCCATTTTTTACATTTAGTTACAATTACTAAGGCTGCCTTGCCTTATTGATATAATTACACTCATCAAAAAGCCCCAACAGCTAGGCTATTAGGGCTTATGTTCCGCTTAAATAAGATTGTTAAGTGCTGAGTTTTAAATTAAGCAAAAAGCTTAAGCAAATAAACCTGCCATATTGGCCAAGAACAATAACGCGAAACCTGCTAAGAATATCAAGCCTGCGATAGATAGAGCATTCATACCTGCTGACAGTTTCTTATGCTTTTTAACCAATGAGTAGTTTAACCAACCAAAAATAGGCGCAGAGACGAACGCTGATATCATGGCAAACTTAAGCATTGAGCCTAGCTGTCCGGTAAAGAACGTGATAATCACTAGCCCGCCACCGATAGCATAGGTGGTCCAAAAAGCGACTTGCTTTTTGTTGATTTCACTTTCACCTTTTAGTAGGCGCCAACATTCAGCATTAGCGCGTCCATAGCCATCAGCACAGGTGATGGTCGTGCCAAACATACACATAAAGGCGACGAAAGCGACCAGCAGTCTCGACCACTCACCAATGGTTGCGGTATACATATTGATCAACTGGTTGATATAAGCACCGCCGACCAACTCAATCTCTTGTCCTGATCCGTACTGGACAAACACACCTAACGATAAGAAGAGCAATGCCAATATCGCTGAGACTGCATAGCCAACGTTAAAATCTAACAAGCCTTGGCTATGCGTGGTGTGATCTGCTTTGACTTTGGCAGAGGTCCACATAGAGGTAATCGCTGCAAACTCTAGCGGTGCTGGCATCCAGCCCATGAGTGCTACGATGAAGCCCAACGTGGCCAGGTTCCAAGGAGAGACCGCCACAAAATCTACTGCCATAACGGTTGGCTTGCCAGCAGCAATGATAACTGCAGCAACGGTAGCTGCGGTAAGCGCAATCATAATCCACTTAGTCACACCATCGAGCAACTTATAATGCCCTGCAATCAAAAAGAACCAAGAGACCGCGACGATAATGAGAGATAACGCCATTGTCGACAGACCAAGTGAGGCTGGCAGCATAAAGCCCAAAATTACGGCAGCAATAAGTGAAACCGCACCCGTACTGATAACCGCTGACAAGATAGAAAGAATAAAATATACCCAGAGGTATACCTTTGAGCGTTTGGCATAGCCTGCAATCAAACTCTCGCCAGTATCGTAGACGTAGTCAGTTGCAAAGCGAAAAAACGGATACTTAAACACGTTGGCCAATACAATCATAATAGCCAATTGCCAGCCATAGATAGCACCCGCCTGTGTTGATGAAATCAAATGCGAACCACCAATGGCAGCAGTTGCCATCAAAATGCCTGGGCCAAAGATGCGCCAGCTAAAGCCCTTCTGTTGCGAGGCAACGCTATCGTCAGGGGCACTTGGGTTGTTGAGTTGTTGTGTGGACATGAATACCTCGAAATGGTTAAAGCAGCAAATTATCACCTACCTGTGTCAGCTTGCCAATGATCATAAAAGAACGTCCTACAAACCATCTAAATATAAAACGATTTACATCGCATCGACTTTATCACACCAACACTGTCTAGGAGAATGATTATTCTAGTTATTATTACTATTTGTTTGCATTGCTATTCTTGTTAGTTAGCATACTTATAAAATAATATCAATATTTAAAATGAATTATTTTTGGCGGTTCTTTATAACACAATATTCATCGGATATCTGCCCATTTAGGCCTGTGACACAAAATTTTGCTGCCGATAAGTAATGCCGCGCTGTTCGTAGACGTGATAAATGGCCGTAAGCAAGTCAGGTATTTTTGGATGTACGAAGTCTTTGAGGGTGTGTAAATAAATAGGGGAGGTGACATTTTCATGAACCAAACGTTGGTAGCTGATCTGTTCCGTACGTACGGTTTGCAAGCTGGCAGGCACCAATGTAATGCCTTCTCCTGCCGCGACCAGCCCCAATGCGACCTGCAAATCGCTGACTGTCGTGGTCATAAAAGGTGAGATGCCATACTGGGCAAAAAGATGTAGTAAAGGCTCAGTAATAGGCTCGCTAGATGATGCGTCATGCTTAGCAGCACGGTTGACTCTACTTGTAGACAGCTTGTGGGTCGCTGTTTCTGTCGTCACCGTGGACGAGACTGGCAAATGTGTTTGATGGTATAAAATTAAGCGATTATTCGCTAGGTCTATCAAGCGCTGCTTACGTACATTGGCAAGCGGATGTGACTTTGGTAATGCTACCACATAGCGTTCATGACGTAGCAGAATCTGCTGAATCCATGGATCTTGATGCGCAAATCGGCCAAAGCCTATATCAATCTCACCAGACTTGAGGGCATCCATTTGTTGATATGAGCTGATGTCTTTTAAATTAACGTCGATATCAGGGCTGAACTGTTTAAGCGTGGCAATGATTTCAGGCAACAGGCCATATAGCACTGAGGGCACAAAACCTATATTTAAAACGCTGCTAGGTGCTGATAGACGCTGAGTCATACTGGTTACAGTATCAATCTCGGTCAGGATAGTGCTTATTTTATCGTAGAAAAAACTGCCCGCTTCAGTCAGATGTAGGGGCCTGTGGTAGCGATCAATAAGCACCACGCCCATATCAGTCTCTAACTGTTTTAGCAATCGACTCAGGCTCGGCTGTGACAATCCTGTCTTGGTGGCGGCAGCGCTAAAGCTGCGCAAATCTGCAACCGCGATAAACGCATTAAGCTGTTTTAAATCCATACTATTGAGCCTGTCATAGTCTATGCTATCTCTACATAGATTAGTTCTTAAGGTTGATTTATCATATTATTTAGAATAGTTCTTATCAATATTAGCGCTATTCCATAAATTGTGCTTGAAGATAATAGGTCGAGCAACTATATTGTTGGCTAATAACACTGTTACACTATAGTAAGAAAATTCATTCTAGCAATCATTTAACACCAGTAGAAAAACTGGTTTGGTATTATTCTATGAGCGACGAAAAAAAGACGCTGGCACCGATTTTGATGAAAAATTGGCTAGAATTATTGACCAAAAATCGCGTAAGCGTAATAACAATGACATCTACGAACGCTTTATTAATCGAGTCCATGGTTCTGAAGAGAACGATCAGGCTGAGTTTGAAACACTAGAAAGTGCAAAGAACCTTGCCGCTTTCGAACCCTTGAGCACAGAAGAGTTGCAACTGTTTGAAGATCAAAGCAGTGAGCAAGAATTATTGCTAGAAACAGAAAATGCTACAGCAGCAAACACTACCTCTGAAGCTTCAGATACAAATGTAGTATTTGAAAATATATCTGAAAATAATGTGCTGAATATCGCTAACGATAGCGACAGTATTAGTATTGATGTCAATGATGTAAGTGCAGATACAGAAGCCTCAGAATATATAGATCGCAACAATATAGATAGTAGCAATCAAACAGAGTCATCCTCTACGATTGACCATAGTGAATCTGTCATAACTGAGATATCAGATGATGATTCTTTAAACATCCCTTTAAAAATTGAGAATGTGTCTGAATCAGCTATCGAAGAGCCAGTCATGGACAATAAAGTGATCAAAAGCAAGAAACCTCTCATGATGGCTATGTCGATTGGTTTAATCGTATTGATTGCTATTGCATTAATGCTTGTATTTTCAGGAGTCTTATCTACTTCTACGGTTGATAGTATAGACAACAGCACTGATGGTAATGTAGAGACAGACAGTACACCAGCTGTTAGTGCTGATCCAGTACTGTCTACTGATAGTCAAACAACTACGGATGGCGTTGACCCTGTAAGTACGCAACCAGCCACTACTCAGCAAGATGCTTTGGACAACAATAGACAGGACCTGCCAGCTGCTAATGAGCGAGAGTCAACTTCTGAAGCTCCTACACCAGAAAATGATGCCACTGTTATAGATATTGAAGAAGCTGCCATAACTTATGAGGACTTTAGACAGGAGTCGCAGACTACCTTGTACCGCGAAACCAACGATTAAAGGGGCTATGTTTTATACCATTTCAGAAAGTTAAATAACCGTCTATCAATTTATTCGAGACGTTCGTACTAGAAATTGTTGCAACACAATATAAAATTCGTATCATTATGTAAAAGGCGCGGTTATGTGCCATTGATGATATGAATTATACGGTACGCAACTATGAATGAATCAGAAAACGTGAATAATGATATCGAGCCAAAAAGCATCAGACCACGTAGTCTTGTTTTTGCTATTATCAGTGTCATCTGTATTGTTCTAATATCCGCCTTCTATATGTCTAACCGTATCTCTTCCACGTTATCTCAAGCGTCGACGACTAATAACGGTTTAACAGTCAGCAATATTACTAAAGAGGCTAATGCTAATCAGACTGTACAGCAGCATTCGAATAGCCAAAATCAACCTAGCAGACCTATAGTTATTGACGGTCATGAAGATGACACCGCCCTTAGCTATCATGACTTCAAGCAAGAAGCGCAAAACGTGCTATTTCGTGAGGAAGAAAAGATCATACAAGCTAAGTACAGTGCACATGGTATAGCGCCTGCTGTCAGCGCTGCAGACTTTAGGATAGAAGCACACAAAACCCTATATCGTGAATCCAGCTATTAAGGCCACTATTAGTACTATAAGATTATGTTGATAGCTATAAGTCAGTAAGTGAATAATATTAAGCCCCATTTCTCCTCTCTAAACATGAGAGAAGAGAAATGGGGCTTTTTTTGTGGGCTCAGTGCTCCATGCTTTAGCTAGCTTGTGAATCGTGTTAAGCCAGTTGATTTTTGAGCGTTCGTAAACGGCTTTTAAACTCTGAGCGGTCAACATAACAGCCTTTGAGACGACGCTCACCGACGTTTTCATCAAATGCGTTACGCCCATGCAGGACTCGGCGGTTATCAAAAACCACCATTTGACCCGCTGCTAATTTTAACTCAATCTTATAGCGACTGTCTTTTAATCGAGCCATTAGCTCTCGATAAGCAAGGTAGTAGTCGTACATAACGTCACTTGGTAAATCAAAAACATCTGCAAGATGCGCGTTGTATTTGATTTCGACAATATTGTCAAAGTTGTCTAAATTGATGACGGGGTGGTGCTCACGGATATCATGGGCAGTGTCATGAAAACGAAAGGGAATGGCATATTCGGCAAGCAAGCGAAAATACTCAGGCTGCTCTTCTCGTAACCCTTCTAACACCTTTAATCCGTCTACGAAAGTAGATTCGCCGCCTATGCTTTCATTACTCAAAAAATGCAAGAATTGATAGCCTGGAGGCAACTCCTGATTTGGCAAGTCGGTATGCAAAGGTAATGAGAGCGAGGTATAAGCCAAATTGATTGGTGACTTTTCTGATATCACATCAAAGGTCATACCGAAGTTAGTCTGCCGCAGATAATCGACTCGCATGGCGGTCTGTACGCCAGCATCAGAGTCATCTGGCATATTATCAATGATAGTAAGCCCATATTTATCCAGCGCACTCATCCACTCATATAAAGAACTGTCACTGGTCATGATGCTCTGCTGGTCATACATGGGGATGTGGTCAATAAACGTGCCATTCCAGCTTTCATAAGGACTGCTATGGTCCTTGACCAATGCACTAGAATACCCAAACTCACGTAACCAGCTTTGTTCAAAGTGACTGATATGCGCTTGTTCTGACCATTCAATCGTTAGCGTTGTCTCATCAAAAGAGACGGATAGTGGATGGATATCTTTTGAGATACTCAGTAAATCAAAGCTACGCTCGCCAGTGTGCGGATGAAAAGCCGATGGGCAGTTATCACGCAGCCAGATATAGTGATACGTACTGTCGATACCATCATTCCAGCGTATTTGAATAGCGCGGTCAATGAGCGCAACGGATTCTATTTGATAGTCAGTTGCTACGGCGATGTCTAGAAATGGTGTTGATTGAGGCGTTTCCATTGGAGCAGACCCTACATATACATGAAGTAAAAATATATTTTACGGTATCTTGTTCGGATCAGTTATTCAAACAATGAATTACGAATCACCTAATAGGCAATATCAATCAACGCAGTACTAAACTGCGATTGATATCTGGCGAGATATTTTTTGAAGGGTTTTGAATAATATTAAGGCTTCGCGAACGAAGCCTTAATATTTGCGACAATTGGTATAAGGTTTTTATTTATCCGAAAGCTACTTATCGAAAAGCTACCTTAACCAGTATTTCGTAACCCTGCAGCTAGCGCATTGATACTACGGATTAATGGATCTTCTACATTAATGTCGCCATGTGCTGAATCGTTCGGGGTGTCCTGTTGTCTAGCACGCTTTAAAAGCTCAATCTGGATATAGTTAATAGGATCTAGATAAGCGTCTCGCCACTGCAGGGATGAGGCAAGGTTTTGCTGATTGGATAATAAAGAGTCTTGTTCAAGCAGAGAGTTTAATCCCGAATTAGTCAGCGTGTATTCATCGGTGACCGCTGTCATGATTTTTTCGCGTAACGGCTCATCATCACATAGTTGGCTATAGGCCTCGGCGATATTCATATTGGCTTTGGTAAAGGCCATTTCGATATTACTGATAAACACGCTAAAAAACGGCCAATACTGATTCATCTTTTTCATCAATGCTTCGTCTTTTTTGACGCTATCTAGCGCACTACCGACGCCATACCAAGCAGGTAAGGTAAAGCGTGCTAATGACCAGCCAAATACCCAAGGAATCGCTCGTAAGGTGGTCTTACTTGGTAAACCCTTTTTACGGTGGGCTGGACGTGAGCCAATGTTTAATAACGAGATTTCTTGAACAGGGGTGACCTCGGAGTAGAACTTATAAAACCCTTCGGTATGATCGGTCAGCTCTCGATAACGCTGTTCGCCTGCGTCCGCTAAGCGTGCAAACAAGGATTCATACTCTGGCAACTCAGTCGGTTGTACCACAAACCGTGTAGAGCAGGCTTTTAGTGTACCCGTGATCGCCATGGTCAGCTCAAACACAGCGGTGTCCGTATTGGCATACTTAGCATAAAGCACTTCGCCTTGCTCAGTTACCTTAATCTGACCATGTAGCGTGCCAGCTGGCTGTGCAGCAATGGCTTTGTGCGTTGATCCACCACCACGGCTCACAGAACCGCCACGACCATGGAACAAGCGTGTTTTTATACCATATTGCTCAGCAATGTTATTAATAGTTTGCTGTGCACTATAAAGCTGCCAAGCAGAGGTGATAATGCCGCCGTCTTTTGATGAGTCTGAATAACCCAGCATGATCTCTTGTGTGTTATCCGTGTTCTGTAGCAGTCCACGATACAGCGGATTATCTAACACGGCAGGCAAGATTTTATCGATGTTTTTAAGATCTTCGATGGTTTCGAACAATGGTGCGACAGGTAGGTCAGCGGACAACTGACCTTCGTCATCAACTCTGCATAAGCCTGCAAACCGCATGAGCAGCAACACCTCTAGTAGCTGGCTAGCATTATTGGTCATCGAGATAACATAGCTACCAAAAGTAGCCTGTCCCACCAGTTTGCGTAGAGTGGCGACCGAATTCATCAGTGACAATTGCTCACGTGTTTTGTCTGTCAGGTTGTCAGTATAGATGAGCGGTGTGCCTGGGTTTTCTAGCAAGCGTGTCAACCACTCTTGACGTTCGGTTTCGCTTAGCGTCTGATAATCAGGCAGGTTGGAGGCACTAGCAAAGATATCTGCGATCACTTCGCCATGGTATGACGACTCTTGACGGATATCGAGCGCCGCCAAATGAAAGCCGCAAGTTTTGACTAAACGAATGACATCTAGCAGTAATCCTTCTGCGTGTGCCGTATCGTGTGTATTGACACTTTGACGGATAATGCGCAGATCTTCTAGTAATTCTTCTGGATTGGCATAGGCGTCTTTTTCAGCTTCGATATCCGTGCCTTTACTTTGGATGCGGCGATTGGTTGCTTTGACTTTAGTCAAGATGATAGAGAGCAGGCGACGATAAGGCTCATTGCTATAGTCATCGAGGTTATAGTCAAACACACGCTGATCGAGCTCATCATAACTTTTGATCTTGGCATATACGTCAGGTGAAACGGTGACAATGGTGTCACTATGAATCAGCTGGCGGCGCAGCTTTTTGAGTAGTACTTGATAGTGACGCAGCACGGTATCAGCATGCATCAATACGGCAAGTTCTGTGGTCTCAAAAGTCACAAAAGGATTGCCATCTCTATCACCACCAATCCATGAACCAAAGCTCATAAATGCAGGCAGTGGATAGTCTGTAAGCTCCGGATAGATATCGACAATGGCTTTTTTGATATTACGATACACTTTAGGAATGGCATTGAACAAACTGGCATTAAAGTAATGCAAGCCATTGTTAATCTCATCATATACCAACGGCTTACGGGTGCGCACTTCATCAGAAGACCATAATAGATCAATCGTTTGCGCCGTTTGTTCTTTAGCTTGCTCGTAGGCGAAGCTGTTTTCAGACACGTTATTTAAAGCGTCGCTATGCGTGAATAGACTTTGTAAGATATTCATCGTAGTACGGCGGCGCGCTTCGGTAGGATGCGCCGTAAATACAGGTGTAAACTTTAGCTGATCAATCAGCTCTTGCATTTGAGCGGGCTCAATATTGCGTTCACGACACTCAAGTAAGGTACGACGAAATGATCCTTCCCAGCTTTGCTCAGATTGCATACGCAGCTCATGACGCTGCTCACGCAAATAATTCTCTTCACTTAGATTGGCTAGGAAAAAATAGATAGAAAAGCCGCGTATGACGTTTTTTAAGGTTTGATTGTCTAAAGAAGCAATAAAATCGATAAGCTGCTGTTTATGTGCCTCATTCGGCTCACGGCGCTGTTGAATAAAGCCTTTGCGCAGCGTCTCAATCGTCTCTAGCGTCTGCTCACCAGATTGGCGAGAAATAGCATCACCTAATAATGAACCCAACAAGCTGGTGCGTTTACGTAGTACGTTGTTATCTAGTGTCATCTTCAACCTTCCTATCAAATGAGTGGATACAATACTATGGTTATCTTATACGTAATATCCTTATGGTTTTTTGCAATTTAACATAAATAGGTGAGGCCTGCTTGATGTTGATAGCAACTTTTTTACTAGTAGATACTGGCAGACCTCTAATGCACTATTATTAGAGCGATTCTTTATGACCATGCTCATTGCTATATTCTATCCAAAAGTCCGCATTATCCACTCCAGCCTTCCTAGGGTCAAAGACAGGATTTATACCTAATTTCATCTGCTCGTCGTAGTCTTTTAGAACTTTTAGAGCAACTTTACTTAGCAGTAAAATAGCAATGAAGTTTAAGTAGCACATACTACCAAACCCTATATCACCTAACGCCCACATCATACCGATTGACTGAACACTACCAGTGAAACAAACGATTAAAAAGACCAGTTTTAGTACATGTTTGAGAATGGGGTAGCGCAGTTTATTGTCCAAATAGACCAACGTAGTTTCGGCGATATAGTAATAAGCAACCAAGCAGGTGAAAGCGAATAAAAAGATAGCAATCGCAACAAAGCCACTTCCATACTGGTTAAAGACAGTAGATACAGCCGCTTGGGTAAATGCCGTACCAGCTTCAACACCAGGCATATTATTAACTAGGGTTATACCTTCAGGGGTCACTACGTTATACATGCCAGTTGATAGAATCATCAACGCTGTTGCCGTACAGACAAGCACCGTATCGATGTAGATAGAGAAGCTTTGCACTAAGCCTTGTTTGGCAGGATGTGATACTTCGGCTGCCGCTGAGCTAAAGGTCGCCTCGCCAGCACCCGCAACGTTTGAGAAAACAGCACGGCGTACGCCCCAAGAGATAGCAGTTCCAACCATACCACCAAACACTGCATCCATGCCAAAAGCGCTCTTAAAGATAAGAGCAAACATTGCAGGGATATTTTGAGCGTTAAATGCCAATACAATTACCATCATGAGGATATAACCGATTGCCATGACGGGTACGACCTTGCCTGCAAAGTTAGCAATACGCTTCACACCGCCAAATATAATGATACCTAGTAGTACGACAAGGATAATTCCTGTTACAACGGATGGTATATTAAATGCTGTATTAAAAGAGTCCGCAATGGTATTGGCCTGAACACCAGGCACTAACACGCCGTAAGATAGACAGGTCACGATAGCGACGATGATAGCAAAAGGTTTTAGCTTTAATCCTCTTTCAATATAAAAAGGGGAGCCGCCACGATATTGATCGCCGACCTTCTAAGACAACTTCCTTGAGGTTGCTTTGTGCAGAGTACTGTAGAAACAGTCGACCGACTTCGGTTGATCCTGTAAAAGAAACCATATCAACATCCATATGCTGACCGAGTGCCGCACCTACTTCTTCACCAAGCCCACAGACTAACTGCAACGCCGCCTTTGGCACGCCAGCCTCATACGCCAATTGTGTTAATCGATATGCTGAGAGCGAGGTTAATTCAGCCGGTTTAACAATGACTGAGTTGCCAGTTATTAATGCGGGTGCAACTTTCCATGCATACATTTGTGCTGGGAAATTCCATGGTAGTACTGCACCCACTACACCAATAGGCTCTTGTACCACAAGGCCTAGTGCATCTGCGCCAGTAGGAGCAACCTTGCCAAAAACTTTATCAGCTGTTTCGGCGTACCATTCAAAAGTTTCAATCGTAGCGGGCAGGTCAGTGTTGAGGCATTCAGTAATAGGCTTGCCTGCATCGACGCAATCTAAGGCAGCTAACTCATCCATATGATCATGCATTAACTGACACCAACGCTGCATAATAGCTTTGCGCTCTGCAGGAGACATCCGTCGCCACTCACCATGTTCAAAAGCGTCTCGGGCTGCCGTTACCGCCGTATTAACATCTTGCTGACTCCCATTAGCAATGCTACCTATACAGGTATTATCAATAGGGCTGTAGTTAGGGAGTGTTGTCTCGGATACTGGTACTGTAGTATCTATTAAATGGCCTGCCCAAAGCTGTTGGTTGCTGGCGAGTTCAAAGACTTGCGCTGTGGTCATACTCATTAGATTGTCCTTTTCTATATAATGGTAGGAACGATAAGAATGGTGCGATGTATCAAGACAGAAGTGCTAAAAATGACTGAGTCTCTTCTTTTGACATATCAGTCAAAGGTAGTCGTACTGACCCAACATTGATGCTCCCGTTAATGCAGCCTGCTTTGGCTTTTTGGTTATAGTTTCCAGACTCCATAGAGTGGATAGCAGGATACATGGCTGTCATCAGCTCTTTAGCACGGTTCCAATCGCCTTTTTGTGTGGCTGCAAACAATGCGACTTGTTCTGCTGGAAATACGTTAGCCGCACCAGCGATCCAGCTCTTAGCACCCCAAAAGAAGAAATCTACTGGTTGGTCGTCACAACCACAAACCACTTCAAAGTTTTCAAAATCAGCCTGTAGCATACGTAATGCATGGCTAAAATCGCCGCTGCTTTCTTTGACACCTACAATATTGGGATGTTTGGATAAATGCGCGACGGTTTCAAACTCAATGCTTACACCGACGCGTGCTGGAAAATTGTACATAATGATAGGTAGGTCAGTGGCATCAGCGACGGTTTCAAAATGCGCAATAATACCGTCTTGGTCTGGTAGGCTATACGGATTGGCTGATAACATTAAGCCGTCGTAGCCCAAGTTTTTGGCTTGGTGAGCAAGTTCGATAGAATGATTGGTCGATAAACTGTTGATACCTGCAATCAGAGTGACTTTGCCTTTGGCAGCGTCAGCGATAGTGGTCAAAACCAGTTCACGCTCTGCAGGCGAGAACGTGTAATATTCACCCGTTGTACCGCAAGCTACGATTCCGGTAACGCCTTTTTCTATGAATACATTGACCAGTTCGGTTAACTTTTGAGTATCGATATCTCCATTAACATCGAAAGGGGTAACGATAGGGACTAAGACACCATGAATGTTCATATAAATATCCTTATTTGATGGTGAGAGTCGTGAATAAACCATAGGTTGTTCACAACGTTATTGGTTCTATGAGTGATCATAGAGGTGAAATATGGGCTTATCTAAAACGATCTATACGATAGGCAGTAGGGTCTACGATGGCAGTAACATCAAAATATAGTGCGGCAATCATCTGTGCGCTTACGACAGCTTGGGTCAGACCTAAATGCTGATGACCAAAGCTTAAAAACACTGAATCCAATCTGTCTATGATGGGCAGTGAGTCTGCTGTAGAAGGTCTAAACCCCATCCATTGCGTATTGCTGTCTGTATCTAAAGGGGTGTTTAGCATTGCTTGAGCTTGTTTCAACAGCATTTGCGCACGGTTCATATTGGCTGGTGCCTCAAGCCCTGCATACTCTACTGTGCCCGCCAAGCGCAGGCCTTTTTCCATTGGGGTCATGATAAAGCGGCGATCCATACTAGAAACAGGGATGTTGAGACGCTGACTTTCGTTAGGGAGCATCAGGTGATAGCCTCGCTCTGTATCCATTGGTACTGAGACACCTGTGAGCTGTTTTGCTAAGGTTTTAGAGTGCGCCCCTGCTGCTAGCATGACTTTGCTGGCGTGAATCTGCTGCTGCGCTGTCGTTAGACGAATACCATCTGTTGTCACGTCCGCGCTTAAAACAGGGCAATTTTCATAAATTTTTCCACCGAGCGATCTAAAAATAGTACTTAGTTTATGAGTGACAGCGCCAATATTGGTGATATGACCCGTTTCTGGAAAAAACAGAGCGCCCAATTGATTGTCTCTTAACGCAGGCTCAAGATCTGTCAGTGCTGACTGTGACAGTAGGCTGTTAGAGACACCCAAACTATTTAAGCGTTGACCATGTGCTGTGAGCGCTTTTAAGCTGTTAGGCTGCTCTACGCACAATAAAGACCCTTGTATTTGTATCCAAGAATGTAACTGCCATTCTTTGGCAAAATTTTGCCAAGCTTGAAGGCTCTGTGCATTTAGTGCCAAAAGGGCTTGGTGACTGCGTGCAAATGGTTCGGTACGCATGTTAAGTAATAACTTAAATGCCCATGGTGCTAAGCGTGGAAGGTAGCGCCAATCTATCCGCAGAGGCCCTTCAGGGTTGAGTAGCATGGCAGGAACATGTCGTAAGATACTGGCATCAGCAATAGGGAAAACCTGTTCAGTGGCAATGTGACCTGCGTTGCCATAAGTTGCACCGCGAGCAATTTTATCGGCTTCCAAGATTGCAACTTTTACCCCACGAGACTGTAGGGTAACCGCAGCACATAGTCCGATAATGCCACCACCGATGATATGTATATCAAACACTTGTGTGTCCATGAGAGTCTCGCTTTTCTGACCTTGCTGAGCAGTGATTGGTTACTTCCTAAAAGCTATATAAACTAGTATCTATAAAGAAATACCCCATTTGAACGGATCGCTGTCTTGAACGATGAGTGAGGTCTCTGCACATACGTAGGCGCACCCTCGGATCGTGGGGATAATAGTATTGACAGAGTGGTTATGAAGAGAGCTATGATGACTAAGTACATCAATAGTCTGATAGCTGGCACTAAAGACACTGCCAATGATGCTTTGCTGATACCAAGTCTCACCAGGTGCGAGTACATTGTCTGCGGCTAAGCAAGCTAATTTGGCACTGGTTCCAGTACCACAAGGAGATCGATCGTAGGCAGATCCAGGGCATAATACGAAGTTTTTGCTGTTAGTGCCGGCGAGATCGCTCTTGCCAAACAGTTCTATATGATCAATTTCGCCATTGTTAGCACCCATAATTCCAGACCTATGAAGTGCCTCCTTAATCTGTATGCTAAATTGAGTAAGCTCCTTAACATTACTGGCTTCAATAGCTTGCTTATGATCGTTGACTAAGAAAAACCAATTACCACCCCAAGCGATATCTCCATAGATAGGACCGATATTGGGTACTTGAACTTCTACCTGTTTTTGGTAGCGATAAGAGGGGACATTCTGGACGCTACAACTACCATCATCATGTAAGGTTGCTTTAACTAGGCCTACGCTTGTTTCTAGATAGTGATCACCAGCGGTTATCTTTTGTTGATAAGCTAGAGATGCAATAACGCCGATAGTGCCATGGCCGCACATACCTAAATAGCCATGATTATTAAAGAAGATCACGCCAGCCGTGGCACGAGGATCAGAAGGCGGGCACAAAAGCGCTCCGACAAGCACATCATTACCACGAGGTTCTAGGATAATACTTTGACGTAAATGATCGAAATTCTGTCTGAAGTCTTGAAGTTTTTCTTGAATAGATTGCCCACTAAGCTCAGGAAATCCTTCATACACCATACGAGTAGGTTCACCGCCAGTATGTGAATCAATAATCTTAAGAGTGAAAAGCGTATCAAACATGACTGCCTACCTGATTCATCCGTGAGTTAATATACTGTTAGCGTTATTCATAAATGAACAAGGCGTAAATATAGAATGACGTTTTTCAGAAAAGCAGTCTTGATGTTTTTATATGAATAAATGCGCATTTCTGCACAGGTTATAAGGATATTTAGGAGTATAAATATTGTGTAGCACCCTAAAATACCTGAAAAGCTCAACGACAAGCTTGAGATGCTATATGGGAATATACCGATGCGGCCGTTAGTATTAGAAACACCTACAAAACAACTGTCAAAACATCTACAGACTTATCAACCAGCCAATTTTGCTGAGTTTGTTGGCAATATATCGTTATTGATGCCTTTGTTTGACACTATGAAAAATGTGGTGTTTTTGAGCTATGCTGAAGAAACCGTACAACTAAACTTGGTAAACTAAGCGTATTAACTGGAGTTTACCATGACCAAGAAAGTAAGAACCTACAGTGACGAATTTAAAGCAGAAGCCGTTAAGAAAATAGCAGACAATAACGGTAATGTTTCAGCCACAGCCAAGCAACTTGGCATAGCGATGCAAACGTTATCGAACTGGCAGAACAAAGCCAATCAAGGCAAGCTTATTG
>NZ_JASDCR010000022.1:0-65780 GCF_030407795.1 Psychrobacter sp. APC 3279
TTGCAATTGATCCCAAAGCGTATCTGTTAATGCTTTTCTTGCCATAACTTGTATTTCTCGCATCGACTCAATAGATGCGGTATTGTAACTATTATTTAGGGCTTATCCAATTGAAGACACGCCCTAGATGAACAGTGGCATTGCTTATTCATTCTGACTTTGACATAATGCCGACCATGATGTAAGCCTAATACATCAAAAGCGTTCAACTTAGATTGCGCGACGACCTTATATGCAAAAGCCTCAGACGTTCTCGTCTGAGGCTTTTGTTTTTTTTAAAAATTGCCATGGATGTGCTCCAATCTTTAAAGGCTGTTGTGATGCTGACTACTAACCAAACCTCGCAGGGTACAATCACCGCTGTCGCTGCAAATTTTTTATACTCATTGCTGTTCTTATTTGGTCTACTGCTGCAACCATTATCAGGTACGCAAGTCGCTTCGTGGCGCGTGCTGACAATGTTTTTTAGTCTAGTACTGCTGGTCAGCGTACTAAAGCAGTGGCAGCACATTTTCGATTATCTAAAAACACTAAAGAACGCAAAAGAATGGTTTTTATTTATACTACCTACACCGATTTTGGGCGCGCAAATCTGGATATTTATGTGGGCGCCAGTCAATGGTTTGGGGCTCGAGGTAACGTTGGGTTATTTCCTATATCCGATGATTATGATCGTTGTCGGCAGGTTCTTTTACAACGAAGATATGAGCTTACTTCAGTGGGCTGCTATCGTATGTGCAGGTCTTGGTATCGCTTACGATATTTTTGCATATGGTGCAATCTCTTGGGCGACTTTGTTTGTTTGCTTGGGTTATCCTCCTTATTATCTACTACGTCGTAAGTTGGCCGTGCCGCCCATTACTGGTTTGATTTCAGACCTTGTATTGTTGTTGCCAGTGGTATTGGTCGCGCTGTATATGAATGGTGGTTTTGAAGTAGCAATTACCAACCACAAGCTTTGGTATCTGCTGCCGTTATTAGGCATTATCAGTACCGCTGCGATGTCACTAACGATGGTAGCGAGTCAGAAGTTGCCTGTCTCATTGTTCGGGACTTTGTGCTACCTTGAGCCGATATTCTTGTTTATCTTCTCAATCGCAATTTTAGATCGCAGCCTACATGATGGTGGCTCCATGCTGATGTACAGCATGATTTTCATCGCATTGCTGATTATGATTGCTGATAGCGCATTAGGTTATATGGCGCGTAAACGTGAAGACCGCTTACATGGCTACAATGAGCCACAAGTGGGCAGTTTTCCACCACGTCGCCGCCTGAAAAATCGCCGTATCAAAGGCGTGCTAATCGCGCATCGATTCCGCCAAATCAAAAAATATCAGCAAAAGATAGATAAAATGACGCGCAAGATTGAAGCATTACATTTAGACTGATGTTGAAGAGTACACCGTCTTAGATAGCATCGATTCGGTAGGCATAGTTTTCCAACATGTCTGCCAACTCACAGTATTAAAGAAGTACAAATTGCGCTATTATCGAGAGCAGTAGGGCCACGATTGAGTGAACATATGGCGCTATATCTGAGATATTATGGCTGATTTACTACAATATATAACTAGGACGGTTTATGTTACATCTTCATCATTTAGCAAACTCGCGCTCGTTTCGTATTATCTGGCTGTTGGAAGAGCTCGGCGCCGATTATAAACTGACTTGCTATGAGCGCAATAAAGCATACCGTGCTCCTGATAGCTTAAAGCAAGTGCATCCGATTGGTAATGCACCAATACTAGAAGCGGACGATCGTGTCCTGATTGAGTCAGGGTTTATCATTGAATATCTGATTAAGCACTATGATAAAGAAAAGCAGTTCAAACCTGACGATAATAACGAAGCAGCATGGGAAGCCTACACGTTTTGGCTACACTTTGCAGAGGCTTCATTGATGCCACTGTTGGTCATGCGTTTGGTATTCACAAAAGTAGTGTCTCAATCGCCAATGCTAATCAAACCTATTAGCAAAAAAATCCAAGGTCAGATTGAAAAAAACATGATCAGTAGCGGTTTGGAGAAGATGCTAGATATGATGGAGCGTCATCTACATGAAAACCATTGGTTTGCAGGTAGTGAATTTAGCGCCGCTGATATTCAAATGCATCTTGCGGTCTTAGGTGCCAATGCTGGTGCAGGTTTAGATCAGAGTAAATATACCAATCTTTTGAACTGGCTCAAACGCTGCGAAGAACGAGATGCCTTTAAACGAGCAGAAAAAAAGGGTGGCCGTCTGAATTTTTAGAGGATACTGGTATAATCCTCTCTCAACGCTTAAGTAGCCATGTAGACCAAAGGCTTTGTTTATGAATAAACAAAGCCTTTTTTAGGATAATGTTATGACAGACCTAAAGACCTCGAATAAAGACAATTTAAAGCAAGATAGCCTAGACAAAAATGACAATCAGGCAGCAACTCAAACATCACTCAATAAGCAAGATACCAGTATGCAAGAAAATAATAGACAACAGATTAATAGCCAACAAGTCTCTATCAAATCGTGGTCACAGAAAATTCTGGTGGTCATTCTGTGTGCAGCGAGCTTTTATGGTGGCTGGAAATCTTACGAATCGAATATGGTAAATGAGTGCACTGCCAATGGTGGACAAATGGTTGAAGGTCAAAAGACCATGATATGCCAACTGTCGTAGCTAGGGCATACTCTTCGTTTATTCTACTTCTGTAATCGTTTTAGAGTGAAGAGACGCTCTCGTACTTCTGAGCCAGTACTCCTGATAAATAAAAGGCATCATTATGCTAAAGCTAACCTTTTTGGGTACGTCCGCGGGTGTACCGACCAAACAGCGTAATGTGACTGCACTGGCAATAGAGTGTCTGAATCCACATACCTCTGGCGTACAGCAAGGAAGTCGTCAACAGAATAATCAGAGTAAGAAATCGCGCCCATGGGTGCTGATTGATTGCGGTGAAGGCACGCAGCAGCAATTGCTACATACCAAGCTCTCCTTACATCAATTAGCTGCTATTTGCATCACACATGTGCATGGTGACCATTGCTACGGTCTGCCAGGGCTGTTAGCAAGTGCTGCCATGTCAGGACGTCGTGAGCCATTAACTTTGATTGCCCCAAAAGCGATTGCTACTTTGCTTGAAACTATTACTACCACTACAGAGCTGTATCTACCTTTTGCTCTCGATTTTATAGCGATTGAAGAGGTGTTGGCTGAGCAAGGTGATACGAACAAGGTCAGTATTAGCTTAAGTGACCAACATCAGCTTGATATTGATATCACGCTGCTATCACATCGGGTTGCTTCTCATGCCTTTGGTATTACTCAGACTATTAGCCGCCGCACCCTTAATACAGATAAGCTTGTGGCAGATGGTATTCCAGCAAGTGCACTGTGGGGTAAATTGCAGCAAGGCGAAGATGTCACGACTGAGGACAATAGACAATTGCACTCAGTAGACTATATCAATGAGGAAATACAGCGGACGCGAGTGGTAGTGGCAGGAGACAATGATACGCCAAACTGTTTGCGTAAAGCCGTTGTCGATGCGGATTTATTGGTGCATGAGGCCACTTATACGCACGAGGTCATGATGGCTATTCAAGCCAGAAACCCTGACTTTAATCCCATGCATAGCAGTGCGCATGTGGTGGGCACATTCGCGCAAAAAATGAACCTGAAAAACATCATTTTGACCCACTTTAGCGCTCGCTATCAGAACTTTGATAATCCAGATAGCGAAACGCCAAATATGGCATATATTCGTTTAGATGCTGAGAGCGTCTACAAAGGTAATCTTTGGCTGGCGGCAGATTTTGACCAATATATGGTTGATGGTGCAGTTGAGTCGGTAAGCAATCAAGAGGGCAGTCAAGAAGAAAATCGCGTGCAGTATATAGGCTCTGCACGCAGTGATTAGACATGGCTAAGCTTAGATATGATTTAGCGTTAAATATGACCTAGCGCTTACTGTCTTCGATAGCCAATTGTGTTTCACCACTCCAAAAGCGGCTGAACTGGTAAGCAACTCGTCCTGAGCGACCACCACGTTCTGAGGCCCAACGTAGCGCATCCTTTCTGATCTTATCAGGCATAGAATGACTTGCTAAAATGTCCTTAGCATCATTATCCACATCAGCGGAGATTTTTTGCTGCTCTAAATTCAGATAATGCTGAACGATTTGCAGATAAGTCTGCTGATCCATAGGATGGAAGGTGAGGGACAAACCGAATCGATCTGATAATGATACGGTTTCATCAATGGCCTCATAGGGATTGACTTCATCCGTCTGCCCATTATAGATATCGACATTGTCTTTCATCATCTGCGGTAGCAAGCGACGGCGATTACTGGTGGCGTAGACCAGTAGTTTGTCTTGCTCAGAGTCTAGCGAGCCATCGAGCACGCTCTTTAGCGCACGATAGCTTTCGTCTTGACCATTAAAAGCGAGGTCATCACAGTATACGATATAGCGGCAATGACAATCTGCTGGTAGGGCATTAATGGCAGCACGAATCTTATCCAATACTTGCAGGTCATCGCGGGCCACTTCAATAATACGCAAGCCTTCACTATGATGGGCTTGTAGCAAAGCGCGAATCAATGATGACTTACCGGCACCGCGTGTCCCTGACATTAATACATGGTTGGCAGGATAACCTTTAATAAACTGGCGGGTATTTTGTACCAGTTTCGACTTTTGCGTATCGATACCATGCAAATCATCTAAGCTCAAAAATAGATTGACTGACAAAGGTTGCAGGTGACCAGTGCGTCCACCGACCCAGCGATAAGCAAGCTGGCTCGGGTCAATTTCAATAGTTGGTGTGACTCGCTCTTGTAAGTACTGACTGAGTAAGTCTAACAAAGGTGCGGGTAGGGTATAAGTGGGTTGATCAGATGGCGTGGTCGGGATAGTTGGTTGGGACATAGTGGCTCTAGCAATTAAGGTTGTCTTTAATACCATACCCAAAAATACAATTAACGCTGCTAAAATTTTAGTGCCTACAATCTTAGTATCTATTAAGCGTAGTACTTGTAACCATTATTCGCGTTATTATTATCTTTGGAAATGATACGAATGGGAAGGCTGTAATCTCACTATATTATGAGAAACAATACCATGGAAAATAGTGCCAGTAATCCGTCTATTACGCAAGCCTTGCAAGCGCAGGCGATGCAGCTATTGCCCATTATTTCCCAAGAACTGGACGCACAATGTTTTAGGCAGATAGTGCATCAACGTATTGCTCAGCAAAGCACAGAACAAACGCAAGATGAGCATGTGCAAGTTGTTAAAACACAAGGTATCGACAAGACTTACTTCCAAGGACTAACACGTGCCCAGCATCCGCAATTTGGTAGCGTGATGATTAAGTGGCAGTTGAGTGATGGCGCTTATCCTATCGCTTCTGATTTAACTCATGAAGCGGATATTTTAGCTGCTGTAAATGCTTCATCGAAAATCAAAAATAACGCTATCGCACCGCCGCTATTGGCTCATCATTGCGTGGACGTTCAAATACTAGAGCAGTTGCAACACCTAGTTATAGTAGTCACACCTTATTACCCTAATGGTAGCTTGGCGAGTCAGCTGACCGCTTCAAAACACCTGTCACTAATAGCGTCACAAAAGCATCATTTCATCATGAAGTCTGCACACTTGATAGCCAATTTGCATCAGGCTGGCTGGTTACATAATGATATTAAGCCCAGTAATATCTTGATTAAAGGTGCTCACGATGAATGGCCAGCAGATACCATGAGTAATAGTCTGATGCCTAGACTATTACTCACTGATTTTGCTTTAGCACAACGTATGACGGTGGCTAATAGCCAACCAAATCCTGCTGGCACACCAGCGTATCTCGCACCTGAGCGTTGGCAAGGTCAGAGTGCAACTATACAGAGTGATATCTACGCGTTTGGCGTAATGATGGTTGAGATACTAACAGGCAAGCGCCCGTTTCAGCTAAGCGCCAATAGCAATGATAAATTAAGAGTGTGGGCGATTCAGCATTGCCAACAACCTATTCCAACGTTGTCAGCAGAATATAGTCACTATCAATGTATTGTTGACAAAGCATTGACGAAGCGGGAAGAGAGACGGTATCAGGAGATGGATAAGATATTGATAGATTTAAAGTTATTAGAAAATAGCTGAATTTATTATTTTATTTTAAAAAGTGATTGTTTGTAGTATTCACATATTACCTAGTCGTTGTTTTTTATGTTTGAATGGATATTCAGGCTCATTTTAAGCGAAGTCGCTATAAACTAATTTGGGTTTCCGTATTTCATTACAGTGTTTTATTACAATACAGTGAGAATATCATGGCTAAAGTACTTATCATAACCGGTGATTTTGTTGAAGACTATGAAAACATGGTTCCGTTCCAAGCACTACTAGCGATGGGACATGAGGTTGATGCGGTCTGCCCAGATAAAGTGGCAGGTGATAGCATTGCTACCTCAATACACGACTTTGAAGGTGATCAAACTTATACCGAAAAACGCGGTCATAACTTTGTTCTTAATGCCTCTTTTGCTGATATCAATGTAGAAGATTACGATGCCTTGTATTTGCCAGGTGGACGTGCGCCAGAATACTTGCGCTTGAATGCTAAGGTCATTGCAATGATTCAGCATTTCGCAAATACTGATAAACCGATTGCCTCAGTTTGCCATGGGCCACAAATGCTGACAGCTGCTGGCGTACTAAAAGGTAAAAAAGTATCTGCTTATCCTGCGTGTCAGCCAGAAATAGAAATGGCTGGCGCTGAGTATATCAAGTTACCTATGGATGGCGCCATTACAGATGGCCAACTGGTAACGGCACCTGCATGGCCTGCCCACCCAGCGATGCTAAAGCAGTTTATTGCCTTGCTATAAGCATTAATTCGGGTCTGTTGAACGTTCAATAGACCCCAGTATCGAGAGAGAATATATATGTGCCAACTTTTTATTAGTGCTGACGATAGCTTGTGGAGCTCTAAAACCAAATCGCTTCGAATTCAGGGAGTTGTCACCTCAATTCGTTTAGAAGTGTTTTTTTGGGATATATTAGAAGAGTTGTCATTTCGTGATCAAATGACGGTTAATCAACTGATCACTAAGCTATACCTTGAATCTCTCGATGCTGATCATGATATTGGCAATTTCACCTCTTTTTTAAGAGTTTGTTGTTCTCGTTATTTATCCTTAATAGCAGATGGCGATCTTTCTCGCGAAACAAGATTGTCTTTAGAAAAAGTCGATGCAAAACATATCATTCAACGTGAAACCCTTCGTAAAAATCAACGTAGTGCATTATTCAATGACAGTGAGGGAAACCTTTCTATTAATTAGGTATGCCTATGGCAAGTGCATGCAAATATTGGCAAAGCGGGTAGAGAGGTGCTATAAAAGTACGGATGAGGTGCTGAAGGATTTAGAAAGGGTAGAAAAGTAGATTAATGCTCTTGATAAGATATTTTATAGTTCTAACACCAAATTCCAGACACAAAAAAACCTGCTAAAAAGCAGGTTTTGATATTTGGTCTAAGATGTACTATCCGAAAATGGTGGGGCTGGAGAGACTCGAAACCTCTATGATTATTAATTTCAGGATTTTTGGGATGCTAAGTACATGATATTGTTAGAATGTAGTGTCGAATTAAGCAGGTATAGCTATCCCATAGTAATCCCACGTAAGATATAAGCAGATCGTGAGCGTGGCCAGTGCACCGTCTTATTTTGATGTTTTTAAATTTTCTGGGGTGGTGTGCAAACTAGGTAATATAGGTAATCATATTGATTTTATTAGGTTTTTTATGTAATTCAGAGGTAATTATCAAGTAATCCAATACACAGATAAAAGGTATTAATTAAGAAACTATAAAATATATATAAATCATATACTTATACTATATATGTAATAATAATTACTTTTAATTACTATATTAAGGTATTTATAAATAATAATAATATCAAATACTTATATCTGATTTATTAAGCTATTACTATGATTACCTCATATTGCTACCCCTGTGGTATTTTATTACTTGAACCTATAAATGAGGTATAAAAAAAGCCCTATATTTAGGACTTTTTGCTGATTG
Organism: Psychrobacter sp. APC 3279; assembly: GCF_030407795.1. Lineage (NCBI taxonomy): Bacteria > Pseudomonadati > Pseudomonadota > Gammaproteobacteria > Moraxellales > Moraxellaceae > Psychrobacter > Psychrobacter sp. APC 3279. The sequence goes on from NZ_JASDCR010000022.1 coordinate 8,082, forward strand.
TGTTACTGGCTATTGTCTAGTGCATTGGCTAAGTTGCGGATGATATGGCGCGTGTCACTGGGAATGAACTTTGCATAGTGTTTATGGATCATGTCTGTATTTACGTGGCCCAGTTGGTTGGCCAACCATTCGGCGCTAATAATGCCTGTTGATAATACTTGGCTTGCATAAGTATGACGACCATTGTTTAAAGCGCGATAGGGTATGTCGCATTTATCCAGGTGGCGTTTCCAACGTTTTTCAAGCTGTGGGTATGTGTAATGGCTGCCGGTGCGCGGGTTGTACCAAAGCCACGTTAGATGCTGCTCTTCATAGGTGTGATTATCTCGCTCAAGTACTTTGACTGCTTGAGGGACTTGATCAGTTAGCAATTCGCGTTGATTGACCAAGGCATTCGCTACGATCGGTAGTAGTTCAATTTGCCTTTTGCGTCGTCGGTTTTTAGTCGCCTTATGAATGCCTTTTACAAAGCCCCGTCTGATATATGCTGTTGCCTGATTAAAATCAATATCTTCTACGGCCAGTGGCATCAGCTCGTGACTGGATAGACCTGACCATAACATGACCGTCCATAAGTTCCGAAAGGTTGTGTCCGTTTCGGTATTGATGATTGATGCGATCTCTTCACGAGTGAATGGCTCGATGTCTTTGGGATCTTTTGCGTTAAGCTTGATGTACTGGCTTGGATCGTTAGGGTTCTTTTGATGACGTGCCCAGTAACTCCATATTGATCGCCATAAACCTAGTATATCGACAATCGTTTTCGGTGATAGATTGACTCTGAGCACTTTGTATACCCAATATTCGACGTCTTCAGCACTGATTTTGCTTATTTGCTTATCTTGCCAATATGGCGTGATGTGGTTGGCCACTTTGCTGGTGTAGGTCGTCCAAGTCGTTGGGGAGACTGTACTTTGCTCGGCATTCTCCCAAACTGGGATATAATAGCCAAAATATGATGCTTGTCGCTTTGGTGATGATGGGAATACGGCATCACGGTTAAATATGCCCATTTGTATCTGTTGCTCGACCATATCCGCTATTTTTTGCGCGTTAGCCTTGTTTGCTGCGGTTGGTGGCGTGTTTAGTAATGTTTCGCTGTCTTTTTCACCGTTTATGTACCAAATAATGCGAATACTGGTTTTGAGTGGTTCAATACTGGCCACTTTGGATGCTCCTATGCGTAAAAACGTGTGTAGATAGGTCTTAAAATGCTGATATAACTAGCTTTTACACGGATTTGACGCTATAATAAAGGTCTGGTTTGGTAACTATTGAGCCACTTAAAAGTTCTTGGTTTGGGGCTTTTGGCTCAAATGATTTGACGAAACAGCCCTCACAATTGTGAGGGCTGTTTTTTTGTCCATAGTATAGTCATTTGATAAACCTGTCATCAATGATGATTGAGAACGGGTTGTCTAGATCCAGTTTCATTGTTTTTGCCTTCTTATATGCCAGTCTGGTCAGTTCGTCTATGCCGTAGGGCTTGTTGTTATGTAAGATAACGCTACCTTCTGGCATTTTATTTACTGGGGATTTTCTCCCCATACGATCACGGTTTAGATGCTCATTGACCATATTTTCATCAGTTGCTATGCAAACGCTGTCACGGCAACGATATAAACTTAATGGTAATGGCATGACTACCTCCGTCCCTCTATATTGTTTTGACAATCGATACAGCGGGTGACACCGCCTAAGCGCTGCCGGCGCTCAGGAATATCTTCGCCACAATCGATACACTCTGCCAGTGATGGCCGATCAAAACGTGCAGCCTTGGCTAAGTTGCGTTCTAACTCTTCTTGCGCCTGGTCGTTGGCGCGGTCAATAATATCGCTCATTCAGTTTATTCCTATTTTGATTTCAGTTAATTTTTCGTATTTACGTTCTTGGTAGACTTCGACCTTGCAGCGCATTTCAATCTTGTCTTTGTTGATGCTGTAATGCTTGCCTTGATAGAGGTCTCGCTGCTTGTGCGTTGGGTGCATTGAGCAGTCAATCATCTGACCGCTCAACGTGTCGAAGGTCAGCCAATGTAAAGGACTTTCACGGTTGTAAGGGAATAGGGCGCGGACTAGGTTCATGACTTGACCAACATAATCTTGGCAGACTCGCTTAATATCCTTTTAACTTCCACTTTTGCGAGGTTGGCTATGGCTTCAAGTTGTTCCATTTCGCCATCGCTAGGCTTACAGTCGCTTTTGAACATTTGCAGCGTTTTATCAGCGCTTTTTTGCAAAGTTTTATCGAGAGCGTCTTGATTCACCAAGTCGTTAATCGTGGTCGTCATTATCATCATTCGAAACGTTTCCATTACTTTGCTAGACTCTTGAGCCTGTTTTTGTCTTTCAGCATGTTGTGCGGCATGTTTCATTAGGTTTTGAATGTTCATTAGTTAATTTCCTTTTAAGTGAGGCTTAGATTTTTAGGCATTTCAAACACCCAGCAACGAATGCTACGGCCTGTTATTTGAGACGCTACGGTTTTGTTTGCTGCCACAAACTTGAACTGCCTAGACTGGCGCAGCGCGTGATGCATGTCGGATTGTGGCGGCAGGTCATAGCGGTACTCATTCGCAAGCTGATAGATCTCTGGCATACTGATCGCCAATAGCTCTGGATTCTTACTGTGGTTGATATGCAAACGGCGGATATGATGACCAGCACCTTCGATTGCGTTGGGCGCTGCATTCAATCGTTCGAGTACATCAAAGAACTGGATATTGAGCGGATGCTCGGTGTCAAGCGTCTGATCGCGCTCGGTTGCCATGTTAAATACTTCCTGCTTAACGGCCCCGTCCAAGCGTTGCAAGTCTGGCAATACCAGTTTCATCGCATCAAACATGGCGAGTATCTGCGCGTGGCAATGCGCGACACGGAAAGCTTTGACACCGCTGTCTTTTAACCAATTCTCATGCGCTATTTTGGTATCAAAAAACACCTGCAGTATCTTGTCTTCCATCTTGAGTATATCTACTAAGAAATGACTGACATCTTCGGTCTGTAGCGCCTCGATGCGTCTGGCTGCTGCTTCAGAATCTCGGGTCTGGTTGTCCAATGCAAAGAATAGGTGGCAGATACGGCTTAGCACTGCCTTGGACGCCACCACGGGCAAATTCTGACTGATGACGATAGTGCCGCGAAACGGTGGCTCGTAGACTTCGTTGCCGGCTGACTTGACACCGCGTGTACCAATCGTGCCGCCGTCATATAGGTTTTTTAGTTCGTCCCAATTGAACTGACTGTTGCGACCAGTGCCGGCACCGTCACGGTCAGACTCAATGAATACACTAGGCATATTTGATGTTTGTGATAATGAGCGCAGACGACCGGCTTTGGTGGTTTTGTTGGGATCGATACCCTCGTAGCCATCACGACCTATCAAGCGCCAAAAAAAGCTAAGTAGGGTTGATTTACCAGTACCAGGCTCACCAACGATTTCTAGAAAAGGAAAGGACTTTTGACGGTCACGTACTTGCTGGGCAAACAAGCTGCCCATGAAGCCGACCAGACTAATGACACCTTGCACACCCCAGCCAGATATGATGTCTGCTAACCAGTTGGCTGGATCTTTGGGGCGGTCACCGATTCTGATGTTTGGACTGGCCGCGAGTGTCTTTAGGCTCTTATTATTTGGCAGGTCAAAATAATCATCAGCATTGAGCGGGTAGCTCTGACCGTGACGGATGGCCACATCATTAAAAATGTAAGTCTGATGGTCTTTGCTATAACCAATAAAATCAATAGTCTCTACTGTCTTGATGCCATTAATCATGCGTCCCAACATGATGTCGAGCTGCTTTGAATTGCCTTGATAAATGACGCCAGGCGCGACTGATAATAGGCGCTTTTTAAATTCACCCGCTGCAGAGAGTTGGCTACCGGTAAAAGTGTTCTTGGTGTCGCCTTGTGGTGTGCGAATACGAAAAAAATACCACGACTCATCGGTGACCAGGTTTTGCTGATAGTAGAGTGCTTGCGGTTGACAGTTCATAATCTGAGTGACAGTCATGCAGGACTGCATCAAGTCGTCGTGCCATAGTTGATGCGCTTCTTTGAGTTCTTCTTCAGTATCAAATAAATCTTGGGTTGGTTCGCTCGACTCATTCAATACTTTAGACCTATCAAAAGTTTCAATATCGACCTTTACCCAGTACGTGCAGCTATCAAAAAACATATAAAAGCTACTGTTGTTATATTGGTTATAAGTCAGCAATGCTTTGTCTTTAGCGGTATCAGCAATAAGCAGCTCACCATAAAAGCGGTAGCGTTCAAGGTCTGACTTAGTGAGTTTTCCCGCTTTGTGTAGGTCGTTCCAATCAGACCCACCGCTATACTCACTCGACTGGGCGGCAGTGGCGTCAAATCCATGTTGTCGCGCTCTTGCCACCAGTTTGTCAGTTTGAGCCTGTCCTGCTTTATCATTATCAAGAGCAATGATAATTTTTGGGTATGGCTTACCAAGCTCATCGAGCCTGACTTTGATTTGATTTAACGTGATATTAGGATAGTTACCCGCTGTGATATTGCTAATAGCATGTAGACCGTTCTCAGTCAGTGCCATGGCGTCAAAGATGCCTTCAGTAATCCATAGCTCTTTCACATATGACCAGATGCCATGCTGTAAATGCAGCTTTGGCGGTAACCAAGCATGACCTTTAAATTTAAAGCCTGTTTGCACACGGGCCTTTTTTATATTCGCGGCGGGTTCTATCAACCGTTCCCAATACCCTAGAGTTTGCCCTTCGCTTGTGATGTTGAAACGAACACTAGGACAAGTAAAGTCAGAATAGAAGTCTTTGAATACTTCTTGGGTATAGCTGCCTTGCCATTTGACAATATCAAAGCCACGTCCCGACTGAAGATAAGCGTCAGCCGTGGCATTTGGGTTACTGGGTGTTGGTGGGTTTTTCTTCGTCCAATTGGCGAATATGTCAGGATAGATATCACGAGTAGATGCTTGATAATTGCACTTATTAGCGCGGCCACACTGAATCGTCCACGGCGCATCTGCACCGGTGAATAATTCTTTTTTATTACATGATGGGCAGCGGCCATAACGCAAAAACTGACGGTCGCTGGAGAATTTGAGACCATAATCTTGTACGAGGCGAGTGATTAGCTCGCTACGGGTATCATCTTGCATGGGTTGCATAATATTGCTCGTCTGGTTTGGTAGTTTGGTTAGGCATTTGCGCTGATTGGTTTGTCTTTCTGCACGTCTGGCTTGACTATCGAGCGTACATACTCTTGCTGAGTGACAAATATGTGTCCGCATTCATCGTTTTTGCAGCGGTGTTCTATGTCGCGTAAGTAGTCAGTAATGACGCGAGTACGCAGGATTAAACAGTTGGAATGACAAGCTGGACAGCGCATATATGACCTCTTTTAGTGTTTGACGATGAGTTGTAACTCTTTATCTGTTTCAGCGAGTGCTTGTCTCAGTGCCCAAGCGACAAACTCATCGACGCTTACTCCATGCTCGGCAGCCTTACTTTCAAGTAAGCGCTGCTCTGCAGGAGTTGGGTGGATATAGACATCGTTAGGCATGGCTGGTGACTCCTGAGGTACTGAGGGGTGACTGTGTCATCGCCCAAAAGTGACCTAATGGCATCTCGACTGTGTTTTGTGATGGCAGTATCATAGCGATAGGTTGTTCACGAAATACCAGGTCATGGATCTTGCTCATGGCTAGCTGTCTGACCAGCGTGGCCATCTCGATACCTGAGCGCTCGGAATGGGCTAGTAATATCTGATAGTCGTAGTGATCGACACTGATTTTGATCGGGTTATCGCGTAGTTTTTTGGTGTTTGGGTTCATGGTTTGGTTTCCTTCTGGGTTTGGTTTTAGTGTTGCTTGGACTGCTCTAGCTTTAGACCAGCCTGATAGCGACGGTATGCAACATAGCTCATGGATCGAACTTCATTACCAGCTGTGCTTACCAACTCTTCATGTTCATTTGGCGTTAGCCGTAGCTGTATGGGTTTGCGTTTACCATCTTTTAGATGTGGCAGCTCTCCCTTGGGCGTTGCCTGTAATGTTGTTTCAGTCATTTGGTGGTATCCTATAGCTAATTGAAAGCGTGTTAACGTGGTACGGTTTAATAATACAGTCAAATGAACGTATTTGCAATCATATTATACATTCAAACGAAGATATAAGGGGTGTGCTGTGGAGTCAATAGAAGTGGGGAAGCGCTTAGAAGCAGAGCGTCAGCGTTTGGGCCTTATGGCAGTTGAGGTTTATGAAGAGCCAACTATCAGAATTGCTCAAACAACATATAAAAACTATGAGACAGGTAAGCGTGATATGCCTTCATCATTGCTAATTAAGCTATGGAATATTGGGTTTGATGTGATGTATGTCTTGACTGGTCAGCGTTTAGAGGATATTGCGCTTGATGTAAGATCTCATAAAGATCTGCCGTCATATCATCAGAGATTGATTAATCTACCCGATATACTGGATCTAGAAAGCCCTTCAGATAGGCTGTTGGGTGCGATGTATCACGCAGAGGAAGCGTTGGTACAAGCCGGGGCAAATGCCAATGAAGACTATGACTATAAGATACTGGCAACATTAGGACTGGGTTTGATCGATACAGTCAAATGAATTTATTAACATACTATTTTAAAATATATGATTTTTAATATAATATTTACATACAGATCTCAATAGATTCGTAATATAGCAATGTGATACACTTTAAATATAAGCAATCCTCATTTCTGATAGATTGTTTATATAACATATAGATAAAAAGCTAGGCGTTGTCTCTATCAGAGGCAATGCCCAAAAGCATTTATATATGTAAGAAGGGAGAGATAAATATGAAAACTCAAATCAGAAATAACCGTCGTACCGCGCAATCAAGAAATACAGAAGCGTTTGGTATACAAGATGGTGTAGCTGGTAGCTGGGTCACGCCTAATTATTTAAGAGCAAAGCCTATCGAGTATTCGCCTGGTAGTAAGCAATATTTTGAAAGCGTGGCTCGACAGCTAAATTGTTCTGTAGAAGCATATAAAAGAGAAATGGAAAACTCTTATGGATAGAGAGTCAAAAAATACAGAGCAAGCAGATGCTGTTGCTGAATGTGGTAACGATAATCAACCTGACTATTCTCCTGATAGTCAGGTTGAAGCATCTTTTGCAGATCAAAGTCCAGATGCTCTAACTCAAGGGGCAATGCAAAACTCCATCCAAAATGCTCAGTTCAATATCAATAATCCCATTATGCCTGCAAAGGAAATGGCACTGCTTGAAGAAGCTCACGTTGGCGCTATCGATAGAATATTGTCAATGGGTGAACGTGAGCAGGCCTTTACTCACCAAGTCCAAGAGCGATTACAAGGAGAGCATATCCGACTCAATGATAGAAATATCGAAATGAGCAAGGAGCAAACCACATTAACCAATAAAAAAGTAAATTTAACGGTAGTATTGATAGTTTTGATAGTTGCCAGTGCTGTAGGCCTATTTGCTTTCGATAAAATTGTAGGAGGGGTGCTACTTATTGCTCTTGCTGCGGCTATTGCTATTATTTTCGTATTAGGACAGTCGCCAGATAGCTTGTTCGGTATTTTCCGAGCTTCGCCACCGCCACCGGCAGAGGAATAAAAAACCAGTCACTAGGACTGGTTTTTTTGTGCAATTAAATTATTAGAACGCATTGTCTGACATATCTTTTTGACTGTGTACTAAGTCCAGTAGGTCGCTGCTGGTCATGCTGATACGGGCATTCGGGTCTGCTACATGCAGTGTCTCTGCCATGTCAATAATGATGGCTCGCAAAGATTGAATGGTATCTTGCTGCTCTATATGGCTTTCCTCAAGGTACATAGCTCTTTCTATCCATCGCCGACTGGCATCGCATTTGTCTATCTCGTCTGCTTCTTCGTTAAAAGTAACTTGAGATAGTTCAAGCGCAATCTGGTCTGTCTTAGATTTAGGTAGTGGCGTTGCCTTATTAGACTGGTCATATTCTAATCGTATTGCTTCAATTCGTTGATCATCTATTTCTGAGCGAAAAGGTACGGGAGATGGCAAAATTAGTTTTGGCTCTGCTAAGTCGCAGAGCGCTTCAATAATTTCCATATGTGTAATGAGTTTGCCACAATGTGCGTTGATGAGCTGTTGTACCTGATTGATGTCAAGCGTAATAATACTTATATGGTTAGGTGTATGATCAGTTTTGATACTGTACTGACGTTCACTAACAAATAGTGCATTAAATAAATTATGCAAAATACTTGCATGGCTTTCACTAATGTCAGTTTTCATTATCCAAGCTGCAGGAGAGTCTGTTTTGGTTAGCGTTGCAACTTCATCGATAGTTTCTTGTGCTGTGTTATACTGTGACATACTGATTAGCTCCTCGAGCTGATTGGTTAAAAGAGTTAACTTTGATCAAGTTGATTTCTTTTGTGGTGAAGGCAGACCGGTTACTTTGGCGAGTGCGGTTTGCCTTTTTTATACGCTGACATAATTGCAAATGACGATGCAGCAACTGCTGACCACGCATATAAGTATTGATCTGCTGGGTAGTATTAGGTTTATTTAACATTGCCGTCTTCTTTTTGTTGTTTAATCATTGCTTGCTCAAGGTGCATATGCATTTCAGTAGCTAATGTGCGATAATTTTTAGCTGCATTGTCTTTGAGCCATTGGTGTAGATCTTTAGACATTCTCAGTTTGTAAGATGAAGGACGACTGCGATTAACTTCCATAACTAAAACCTTGTTTGAGTAAATTAAAAACATATCCACTGGATATGTTTTAAGATTATACCCAGTGGATATTATTGTCAATACCCACTGGGTGTGGAATACTGACTTTATTTTGAGAGTGTCTATGACTGACCAACATACAACGGTTCAATACCAGCTTCGATTACCTGAAGAGTTAAGAGATAAAATAAAAAAATCCGCAAAGGCGCATAGTCGATCTATGAACGCTGATATTGTTGCCCGTCTTGAATCTAGTTTTGCGATAAATGAAGTATATTTCCCTGGGTATATACCTGGTTATGACAGTGGCGAACGTTATACTATCGGCAATGATTTGTTTGATGAAGCTGGATTAACTAAAGAAGAATTTGTTGAGTTTGTTCGTCTATTCATTAAGAAAGGTCTACATGAAGAAGGGAATAAATAACTGTGATTTACTTTAGGAAAGAATTTTTTGTGGGAGTTTTGGCACTTGGCGTGATTGGCTGTAGTGATCCTGAACCTCAAGTCATCGATATGAACGAGGTTGCCGCAGAAGCTGGACTGTCAGAAGATGATTACGTTGTTCATGAAAATGGGGCAATTGAGGTCAAAGGGTCTGAAGATAATTCAACGGCAGAGAACAAGGTTTTATGGTATCAAGATGATTTAAGCGAGCCTGTTGATAATGTGGGCATGCTTGATGGGAAAGCTATTTTAGCAAGTGCTGGGTTAGAACCTGATGAAATAGAAGAGTCTGTTGACCATGAAGGGGAACCAAAAAAACTTTATATCATCACTGACGAAACACCCTTGTCTGCTTGGTTCTCTCATAGCTCGAACGGCATTGCTTTGAACTGGTATCAGTACTCAGATAAGCCTAAAACTACCGAATATAGCCAACAAAGTCTAAAAGATGCTTATAAATTGGCTAGGGCCATGGCAGGTCGTGAGGGTGCGGATGCAGTTATGTACTTGTCAAATGGTGGTAAATACCGTAGTAAACCAGTAGGTGGGCATCCAGCTACCGGCCAATGCAATAATGGAATTTGCTTCATGCACATAGACCTAATGAACTAAACCCCAGCCTCGTACTTAATGCCAGTACTATAACCCCTGTCTGATAGGTCATGTGTCACTTCTACGACTGTTCACTGATGCTCATCGATATATGGTCTAAAGCCTCGCACCGTCACAGGAATGTTTGCAGTAATATCAGGACGCGCTATTGCTAACGTCAAATCAAAGCTCGCCACTTGGCGGGCTTTTTTATTTGGGCTTGCTTTTAACTAATATTGTCCTCTGTTGTATTTTGTCAGGCTTAACGGTTGAGTGAACAGAAGTCAAATATTCATTGCTGAAAGCGTGTCATAGTGATATGGTTTTGATATTCTGACACTAATAAGGCACAAGGAATCATAAACTAAAATGAAAGACTTTTTTCTGGATATATGGTGCGCAATTCAGCATTCCCTAATGTATTCGTTTCGAGGTGCAGCTGCGGCTTCAGTTGTACTTTTAGTGACGGTTTTTATTGATTATATGATGCCTAGAGAGGTTGCTTTTCTTAATAATTATTATATCTCGTTAGAGCCGTACCATTTGGCCTTATATGCTATAGGTGGTATATATGCCTTGCGAATTTTCATCGTCACTTGGATAAAAGACTATAGACGTGAATATCTCCCTCGCTGGTTGTTAGGCTAAAGGCTAATAAAAAATGATTACAATACATGCTGCAGTAATTCACGAGTTAAAAAAATCCCATCATACTAGAGGTCCTGAAAGCGTCGAGGTTATCAGTAGGAATGGCCTACATCAACATGACCCGCTACTAAAACAATTTGTTGATAGAATTGACCTCGATGCTCGAACTGCACTTAGAGCATCATCTAAATGTTCTATTTTTACTAAAGATGATACTTTTGGTCAGGTAGCTTCTAACTATTTTGCAAGTAATGAAACTTACGAATTGGACATAAATAATTACTTAGATTTATCTATTGAGTTAGTTAAAGCTTTAAGCGTACAAATGTCCAAAACATCAGCCGCTACAGGTGGCCATATACCTATCTTATGGTATTCAAGGGATGATACTGAATACCTTTTGATAGGTTTAGTAAATCCGTCTAGTGGATTCACAATTGATCTTAATGGAGTTATTGTTGGAAACACAAATATTGATAAAGAAGCATTACGGTTTTCACTACGTATAGAGTTAGCTAATCTAGCTCAACACCATAGTTTTGTCACAGATCCAGATGCAAATATTCAAGAAGCAGATTTATTACCTTATGCAAGGTGGACCAAAAAAAGTAACGACATTGCTCATTACTTTCAAGAGTATTTACCTATAGATGAATTACTAAATAATGGTGAACTAACTAGACTTTATATTAATCTATTTGATGAGTACTTAAAGCATATAATTCCTGATGATTCACCTCATGAGCATAAAAGAGTTAGGTTCGCAATCAAGCAGGAAGTCTATCGTAAGATGGAAGAGAGAAGAGGGGCAGAGCAGCCAGTCAGAGTAGAAGAAGATATTGTGCCTATTTTTAATGCTATGAGAGAGTCTTATCCCAGCGTGTTCGAGAGTTATGAAGAGATAACTCCGTATCACCAATTTTGCGAAGATAATGATTATGAGAACTATGATTCAATTTTCAATCCACAGAAAGCAAGCTTAGATGAGGTACTTAACGTAAGTATTTCAATCGGAGATAATTTGACCATAAGAGGCTCTAAAGAGGGTTTAGCTGCTACGACACGCGTTGTCGTGTGTTTTGATGCTGATGAAAATCAAAGCTATAAACTTATATCAGATATGACTCCAGACCAGTATAATAAGCTTAAAGAAAAAATACCCGAAATCGACACTCAACTTGAAGATTTTACAGATGATGACATCGATACTCCATAGTCTTGAAGGTCTTGCTCAACGTTCTAAGAATGTTGAGTACTTACCCTTGGGGTTTGGAGGAGAGTATTTAATTAATACACCACAGGACCTAGAACTTCTATTAGAAATTCAAAAAGACCCCTCTTTGAGTATTAAGTTCGATTTTAAACCATTACCAGCAAAAGAAGACTTCACTTTAAAAAAATCGTATACATTCAAGATTACAGTAAAGATACCACAAACTAAAAGTAACTTTTTTTCTACTCCAGATTATTTGATAGATTATATTCTCGGAGAAAAAGAGGTTATCGATTGGTCAAAAAAAATAGTTTTACCGTTTAGCGAGGTTTTTTATAGTGATGTTTGTAAATATAAATCGTATTTTATATATTTAAATAGACTTGTGGTTCTATATAAAAAATATGCTTACTGGGACTCGGTACGAATCGTTCTCTTTACAGATAAGCCTTTTATAATTCCTTTGAGAAAAGAAAAGATATCTTTTGATAAACTTGAAAAATGCTTCGCTGATATTGATATTAGTAAGTTTAAAGATTCGATAGAATATCTAGAAGATTTTTTAGACAATGAGACTATTGAGAAACATAAAAAAGAGAAACAATCTATATTTATAATTGAATCATCTAAAGTTTTAGGATCTCAGGTAAATACTCGATTCTATAGTCTTGTTAAAGAAATTGGTGAGATAGAAGACTCAGTAGATAAGTCTTTTAAAATATACTTAGAAAATTTTAGCTATAAAAAGTTAGAACTAGAATTAAAGAAAGATTTAGATTATTTTATTAAGTCTATCAATGACTCAATAGGTGCGCTACAAAGTCAGGCTCTAGGGTTACCAGTGGCTGTTGCATTAACTCAATTTAGTAAGGTCGGTAGCGAATCTACAAGTAGTTCTTTGCTATATACTCCGTATTTGGCGCTCATTGCTTTTAGCGTTTTTGTGGCTTTCAATGTCTATCAACAAGATTTACAAGTTCAATATTCAAAAGCCTCTATAGATAGGTTCTTCAAGAAAGAGTCAGTTAGTTCTATTGTAAATACAGATACTTCATTGAATTCAATGAGAAAGTTAATTAATAAGCGTATACGGATAATCAATATTTATATGCTTTCGATCCTTATATTAGCTATATTAGTAATAGTATATTCTCTATATGAACTCGGATTACTAGCGTGGACACCAAGTTGATTAAAGCCCCTCTATTACTTGCGAGTAAATTGTATTGTGAGCTTATTTTTAAAGTATATGTATGTCTGTAAATATTAAACCAGCCCAGCCTCGCATTTAATACCAGTACTATAACCACTGCCTGATAGGTCATGTGTCACTTCTACGACCGTCCATTGATGTTGATCGATATAAGGTCTAAAACCTCTCACTATCGCAGGGCTATCAGCAATAATATCAGGACGTGCTACTGCTAACGTCAAATCAAAGCTCGCCACTTGGCGGGCTTTTTTGTTGGCGCTCGCTTTTGCCTTGGATACTGCCTCTGATTTACTCTTAGCGGGTTTGGTTAGTACATGAGACTTGTCATTGGGTAGGGCCTCTAGTGGCTTGGATTTACCATCTTTGACGCTGATATGCTTAGTCTTACCAGTTTTATCATCATGATAGCTCGATGTCGTCTCGTCATAGTCGCTGGTACGATCGGCGCGACTATAACGATGACTGTCCCCAGACTGACGAGTGATAGTGACTGTTCCCAATGCCGCCCCTGAAGGTGATCTTGCATTGGCAATCGGTTTGATAATCAGCCGCCCAGCCTTAATCGTACACATCAAATCATGATCATCACAAAGCCTGGTCAATAGATTGATATCACTCTCACGGTGCTGATCGATATGATCGATCATTATTGCTGACACTGCATTATCAATGGCCAATATCAAGTCATGACGTTTGGCCACACTCGACGCTATTTCACCAAGCTTGTGCTGATGATAGCTATCACTGCGTTTTACCTTCAATGATGACTTGAAATCGGCTGACTTGGCGCGGATCTGAAGCTGGTCAGGTGTGCCACTGTGCTCTGCTTGGTCAATGGTAAATGTGCCTTTATCTATCATGTCGCCAGTCTCTGGCATCGCAAGCCAAAGCCGTATCTTGTTGCCGTCCTTAGGTAGTGGCAATGCACCGTCATGGTCAGATAATGTGATGGATAGCTCATCTGCTTCTGTGCCGCGCTTGTCTGTCATCGATAGACTGATGAGACGCTTTTCGACTTGCGCGGTGCGATCAATGCCTTCAATCTTGAGTTTGAATAGATTCATGTTAGCTTTTCCATGCAATGATAAGTTCTGGTAGTTGCCATAAAATAATGAACAACGATATGAAAAAAGCGATACCTAAGAGCGTTTTAGGTAAGCCATAGTGTTCGACACAAAGATGCATAATTTCCAGTCCAAGAGTAAATAAATCTGTCATAACTTAAGTTCCTATCAAAGATTAGATAGGACTAGGTTAAATCAGCTTTAAAACGTCTCTTAGGGGGTGTTCCACATCCATCTTCTTACATTTTTTATGTGGAACAGGGGTCTATACGTTATTTGAATGTGTGTTATACGTCCGCTCGATCCTGATCTAAGATGGCTACTTGCTCACGCTCGCTATCATCTGCCAGTTTGAGTGCTAAGCTAAAGCTAATTTTACGGCCAGTACCATCAGATAGTAGATGTGATTCAGTCTCGCTGATATCAGTGATATAGCACATGCCGTAGTAGTAACCGTTGCCTTTCATGAGCGCGTAGGTCTTACCAGTCGCCGCCATGTCTCGCAACTCATCTAATGAGACGATGCCCTTCGTGATCTCTGGATAGAGCGTACCAGACAGTGATATGTCGTCGTTATCTTGGCCAATATACTGCATATGTGGTCTGGTGCCGACAGCGTTGCCGGTACCAAAACGATAACCAGACTTGCGCGATATCTCATCAAATGCCGCGCTGGTGGTCTCAAATACAAACAATCCTAAACTGGCTAACATAAAATAATCCTTATATGCCCTTAATCAATATCAGATAAGCGGCTACGCTCACGTGCCATTTGATTGCGTTGTTCTGCTGCCAATGCGCGCTGGACTTCACGCGCTACGGCTTGCGGATCGGTTGCACCATGAATGTTTATAGTGATATTGCCACTGCTCATACCGCCCATCATCGCCATACTAGACTGACCGCGAGGTGGCAAGATAGATTTTCGGCTGTCGATACTGATCGGTGCATAATCATTGATTTGGCCAGCGATAGATTTGGTTGCACTGACGGGAATACCAGCATTGGATAATATGCCACGTCCTAAGCCTTGCATCATATAACCGCCATAGCTGTCAAAGACTCGGCTAGGGCTGTGAATGTCCATCCCTTTTGAACCCGTAAATGCATCCTTGATACGTCCAACGATATTGCTGATTGAATTGATAACCGCTTGCGCCCTGCCTAAGATGCCGTTTTTTAGTCCTTCGAGCATATTGGCGCCGTACTGCCTAAAAGTAGCTCCTAATCCAGCCAAGTAACCCCAAACGGCAGCAAATGCGGTCATGAATGACGCGACTGGATTGAAATTAGATATGAAGGATCTAAGTGCCTGAATACCCATATTAAATATGGCTTTGATACGTTCCCAAAGCGCCGCAAACATCGGCCCTAGTGTGTCCCAGTTCTTATAAATGGTAAAAGCCAGTACTGCTAATGCTAGGCACAGTGCCAAAATAGGGTTTGCCATTAGCGTGAGCGTCAATGCTCTGACAGCACCACCAATCATACCGAATGCTTTGGCCAACAACCCCAACGGTGTCAGTGTCGTTGGTAGCCCCATCGTGATCAGTGATGCACGTAGTAGTGCCATAGGTCCTAGGATGGTTAGCATGATTGCGCCCAGACCACCAATGACGACTGCACCAATGGCTAACGTGGCGAACATTGTCCCTAGTACTGACATTAGCTGTGGATGAGCATTGGCGAACGCGGTCAAACGTTGGGTCATCGCCGTAATAGACTGAATGAACTCACGTAGCGCACCGCCGTTGGCATTAAAAATAGAGGTTCTAAGGGCATCAATGGCCGACGTCATCGCTTTGTAGTCACCTGTTGTATTGTCGCCCATCGTTTTTGACAATCCAGCGGCTTCTCCTTGAGCGTTTTGCAAGTCAGTGATTAATGTTTGTAACTTGCCATTGCCAGCTTCAGCAACCAAGACAGCTAAAGCGCCACCGGCTTCTTCTCCCGCAATGCCTTTGAACAATTCTGATTGTTCTGCATTACCCAAATTTTTACTTTTATCGTGAATCTCTTTTAATATATCTGGCATTTGTCGCAAGTTACCATTTGCATCGGAGGTCTTAATACCTAGTCTATCAAGTGCCTCAATCGTCGCTTTTGGGCCAGCGGCCATTCTGGACATAATAGCCCGCATAGCTGTACCGGCCATACTCGCTTGGATACCTGCATCGCCCAACTTACCAGCCATTGCTGCTGATTGCTCTAATGACACACCTAGTAGTGCGGCGCCTGGTGCGGCATACTTCATGGTTTCGCCAAGCATTTCAATATTTGTGTTTGAACGGGTAAAAGTACCTGCCAATACATCGCCAAGCTTACTCATTTTAGAGGGATCGATCTTCATGCCTGAGAGAATATTCGACGCGATATCAGCTGTTCGGTCTAACTCCATGCCACCAGCTAAAGCAAGATCAAGCATCCCTGGCATAGCAGCTTTCACAGACTCAGGAGTAAAACCAGCCATTGCTAAGAACGTCTGTCCAGCCGCGGCATCGGCTGACGTAAAGCTGGTAGACGCTCCTAGCTCTTTAGCTTGTGCAACAAGCGCTTGATACTGTGGACTGTTTTTATCTAGACGAGTGACCGCCTGAACTTTACTCAGGTTCTGTTCTAATTCAATACCTGGCTGAATGAACCGTGCGCCGGCATAGGTTGCTGCTGCACCGCCTACGGCCAGTCCTAGGGCTTTGTTTCGCATATCGCCCATTTGCTGTGATTGACGTTCAAGCTGTCGTACCTCGTTCATCCGTCGGCGCTGTTCTGCCAACTGCTGATTGGTGCGCTCGATATTACGCGCAAGATCACGCTCATGGTCTGATAGCCGACCTGTATCTATCCCTGCATCTGATAAACGACCACGTAGCTGCTGTAAATGCTGCCGTTGACTATCAAGGCGAGCATTCAAACGCTGAGACTCACGCCCTGCAGCCTCGAATTGACGTACCAAGGCGGCGCTAGGATTGGCCGCATCGCGCATTTGTTGCTCTAACTGCTGTAGTCGGGCACGGCTACGAACAGCGGCCTCTGAGGTATCAGCTAGCGCTTGTTTTTGTTGTCGGAAACTATTGATCAAACCTTGCTGTGACTGAAGTTTACGCGCTGCTTGTGCTGTCTCACCAAACTGACGACCTAAGCGATCGGCTTGGCTACTGAGTGAGCGCATGGGTGCAGTCATGCGGTCGATAAGTTCTATCTGTGCTCGAAAGCTTAGGTCTGCCATGTATTTGCGCCCACTTTATTGTTGATATCAATGATTCTTATTTTGTCCTGGTTCCCTCATTCATCAGGGTTGTTACGGATACGCGCTCGTTCACGCCAATCAGCAAGCTCTTCGATAGTCATGTGATACATCGCTTCTGGTGTCCAGCCGAACACCAAGGCGATATCTGCCATGCAGTCCTCTACGCGGTTGGGATAGCTGCGGTTTCGGCTTGCAACTGATGTTTCGCTTTGGTAAAAAAACCTGCAATAGTTAACCCCACATCCATCAAATCAGCGGCGTCCATATTTTTAACTTCATGCTCATGAATAACCGGATTGCTGATACGAGGAAGTACCATGGCTAGGGCATCGACTTTGGCCATTGAAATATCGATTAACGATTGGCCACGCAAGTCACCACCCATCGGACGACGCAGGGTAAATTCTTTAATCTCTTTTTGCTTGTCGCCAGTACCGCGAATGATAGGGTAGTCTAGTTCGATAGTCGGCATTTCTACGTTGCTCATGGTGTATCCTTAATTAGTCGTTTTAATAAGTTTTTTAATCAAATAGGTGTCTGGTTTGGCCACTTAATTTGTATGATCAGTTTAGATGGTGGTAAACATTCCCATTGCTTCACGGATCTCTTTTAGTCGGTCTTCGCCATTGACGATACACTTCATGGCCATGGCATCAATTTCAATGATGTCTTCACCGTCTACGACCAGCTTGTAGTAGGCAAGCGCATACTTGAATGACTCTTCTGTGTCGTCGCCTAGCTTGGCGCTACCGGGGTCGATCTCTTCTAAGCGACCACGGCAATAGATATCGACCGCTGACACACTGCAGTCATCATCACGCTGATACGCACCTGAATAAGACAAGACGACCTTATCAATACCAGCACGCGCAAAGTCGCGATACAAATCTGCTTCATGACCACCGCACTTGATGGTCATCTCCATGGCTTCTTGGCCCAAGTCAACTTTGACCGGCATATCCATACCACCAGCGCGATACTCTTCGAGCACGCGAGTCAGTTTAGGCAGCTCAATCTCTGGGATCTGACCTTGATAGCGCTTTTGGTTACCAAGGCCTTTGTAGGCCATGAAGTTCTTTAATTTACGAGGTAACATAGGGTTTCCTTTTTAGTAATAGGGTCGTCAGGTGGCTATTAGGCCGCTGCTGCTACCAAGTCGGCAAAGTTGACCAGGTATGTATCAGTGATCGTCTGATTCAGGTTCAAGTTTTCGAGGTTAGGTACTGGGGTAAAGTCATAATCTAGATACAGCTTGCCTTGCATGAGCAGCGTTTCGCTGTTTAGCTCGTTGTTGTACCAGCACTTTGCACCGATTAAATAACCGAAGTTAACCATCTCCTGCAGCTTGGCATTGATGGCACGAATGATGTCACGCACAGTCGTTGGTGATAGCGGCTGATCGATAAACTGAAAGCAGCCATTGATAATGGTATCGAGCAAAAACTGTGAGGTGCGCACGACTGGCTCAAACATATACTCAGGCTGATCAGAGCAAGTATGACTGCCCCAGAATCTAAAGCCGTTGTGTTGAATGAGACTGGTCACGTCATTCGCGTTTAGGTATCCGACCTCAGTATCTGGGTCTTCTAGATCCCAGGTACGTGGATATTTGATGCCACTAACAGTATCAATGGCAACGTTGGACAGCGACTTGACGAAACTATACTGGTTCGTCTTGTCTAAGTGAGCGCGTAGAGCTGCGGCCACGGCGATGATTGGAGTTACTTGGGTCATGTGGTGTCCTTAATTGATTAATTAAACTGCTAGGTTTTCCCCGCGTGGGCATGTACCCCAAACTGGACTCTTAAAAGGTGCACTAGGTTTAGAGTTACCTAAAAAGGCGATTGGCGTGGATGTTATATTGGTTACACACCACATTGACAAATCGCTTTTGAGACTTACACAGTCAAAAACCATTGAATTCATATTGGTTACATTACTAACATTCCATCCGCTAATATCTTGGTTGAATAAATTGCATCTTGCCAACATTGATGATAATGAGGTTACATTGCTAACATCCCATCCACTAATATCTTGATTAAAAAGCTCACAACCTTGCAACATGGATGCCATACTGGTTACATTACTAACATCCCATCCGCTAATATCTTGGTTGAATAAATTGCTTCCATAAAACATAGAAGATAACGAGGTTACATAATCAGGCAAAGTGCTAGGTACAACCAAATTAGTATTATGTAAATTAAACCTATTATTAGTAACCTCGCTTGAAAAACTAACAACTCTCACGCTACCATCCACAGTGGTAGGATCTGCTGTGCGTCTTAATTTCACTGAATACGCGCCACCAGAAAACTCGTATGTCTTATTAAGCCCTACACTTGCTAAGGTTATTTCGTGTGAGATGTTTAAAGGGTCTTCGTTATTTGTAATTAAACTTATTCCTGTAGATATAAAACCGCTAGAATCAACAACTTTAATACCCGACTCCTTGATCTCCCATTCACCGGTGGGTTTATAGATAACAATATCTATCGGCAACTCATTACTGCCTGAATTTCTTGTAGTGGTAAATACAAGCGGTACACCGACAGCCTCCTGAGGTGGGGTGATATTCTCAGGAGGCGCTACGGCTTTCCCGGCTCACCAAAACCCCCTTCAATTAGCATCAACTCGCGAGCCGCAAACGTATCGCGATAAGCGACAATATCTTCTTTGGCCGTAATCAAGGTACCGTCTTCAGCTCGCGGCGACGCATACACAAATGCGCGGCGCTTTTTGGCGATCTCAATCAGCTTACGTGTCATATCTGGCGTATCAATTTCAGGCGCGATCAAGATTTTAGGCGTCACGCCAAGACGGGATTGGCAGCTCAGTAGCGTATCCACTATTGTTAGGTCAACAGGCTCAGATACTCGCAATACGACCACACTTGTATTTTGGATAGATTTAATCGTACGTAAGCATTGATGCAATAACTGGTCATCGCTACCTGCGTTAGCGACATCAGTCGTGGTAATGCCAGTCAGTAGTACTGGTGTATCAAGAGGATAAGCGGTGTCATCAGCGTCAGCGCTAGTACTGATAAGTGCTATCGTGCTTGTGCTAACGGACTTGATAATTGGCGTGATATTGCTGGTCTCAGTAGCAGTGACGCCGTGATGGTAAGTAGTTGATGCCATGGTCTAGATCCTTTTTTTGTCCAAAATAAATAATTTTTTTAAGCAGTACGTAACCACTTGCCGACCACTTTTGATGGCTGAATGTTGTTGTGAGGTTGGTCGCCACCTGCCTCACCTACGTAACCAGTTTCATAGGTGCCCGTGATATCGACAGCTCTATCAGTTTCCTGTGAGTCATCATGAGCAATTTTAGTTCTAGTGGATATGCCCAACGTATGGCCGTGACTTGGCGACTCGTCAAGCGTTAGCGTGTGCTCGTTTTTACCAAACTCATTGCCGATAGTTTTATAGTCAGATGGATCATCAGCTTTGGTTGATAGGCCTACTAGCGTGCGACCTTCTGCGAACCGCTCCCATGTACCATAGCCGTGATGGGTAGCCACAGCATCCGCACCCAAATGATTGAGGGTGGTCTGGTAGATATCGCCGACTTTATACGGCTGTAAACCTAAAAGCCCCGTGATGCCTTCCTCTATCTCGTCTATACGATCTGACAGTAATTGAAACTGGGTAGCCATAAGCTCATCCTGTAATTGATTGATAATATCGTGTAATTCACTCACTAAAGATTTCAAAGCAAAACGGTCAGTGACCCAATCGCGAGTAGCGACGACCACATTGCCATCCATTTCGATAACGACAGTCGCGAGGTTATCCGCAGTAATCGTAAATATAAGCTCCATGTCACCACCAGCGCCTTCAGTGAGCGTTGGGCGATAACCACCGTGAAAGTTACCCACATAAACAAGCTTGCCGCTACTATCGGTAATTCCCACTTCATGTAAGTTAAAGCCACCTACATTGGACGGGACAACTGCAGATACTTCAGCCGTCGTGTCATTGACGATCTTGATAGAGGTTACGGCTACTTTTGCTCTTTGATTCACCAGGCTAGTCTGAATCAAACGCGAATCAGGTAAATACGGCTGATCGTTAGCGTCACCTAATACCACATCTGTTAATGCAAGCTGTGAACCAGCTTGGGCATTGGCAATAAATGACTTGCCATAGTCAGTGAGTAATACATAGTAGTTGGCCATTACTGTTACCTAAATAGTTACCTAAGCGTTTGGAGTTGATAGATAAGTGACATTGCCAGTCCGACAAGCGCCGGCAATATAAAATTGCGAGCCATTGACCACACTGGCATCAATAGAGAACTGATCACGGGCAGATTTAACACTGTCCAATGTGGTATAGATCTCTTGTTGCTGTTGGACGCTCACGCGACCGCTCGTGATTTTGACTGTAAAGGTATAAGGCGTACCTTTTGGATATAGCTCATGCCATGCAAGCAAACTATGACCTATGCCTAGGTTTTGCATTGCTTGCGTCAGTGTATTTTTAGTACCGCGCTGCGCGTTAAAAGCTCTTGCGCCTTTTACTACGTCACGCTTTTTTGCTTCTGGCCATTGACCGTCCCAATATTCGACGCGGCGTGACCAAGCAAGCCACGGTAAAAAAGCTTCAGGGCAGCTATTAGCATCAATCAAACGAGCAAAGGTAACAGGTAAAGCATCAATACGCTGAGTTTGAGTATCAAGCGCTTGCTCAAGCTTGGTGCTGTTTTTTGGTAATAGCACATTAGACATCACGGTACTCCACAGCACTGATCGTCACGTCGACACAGTTGGCATATTTGCCATCTGGCAAACTGATATCAGCAGTAGGTTGTAAGAGGCTGACACGTTGGACACCCGCTTGATGTAATGCGTGATATAAACCAGATAGCGTGACGTCATAACCTAAGTAGCGGACTTGCTCAATATATTTATCAAGCTGTGCACGGGCTGCAGCAATCACCACATCTTTATCTGGGCCCGGATAGAGTGTCAGTTCCGCTTGTAGGCTCCAATCCTCTGGCTGACCAGCCGCAATACGCACGCTATCGGTAAAAGGCCGGCGCTCATCAGTATCAACGGCCAGTCTTACTTGTTCACGTAGTGCATCGCTAGCGATCGCATCATTATGGCTTTGAACATAAACAGTCACACGACCAGGGGAGGCAGTGACAACACTCGCATCACGAACATCACCATCAGCAGACAGTGCCCAAAATAGATAAGCGCCTTTACTACCTGCAGAGGCTCGTTCAGGTTCTAATTGGACACGGCGACGTAAGGCAGTGTCAGACTCCATGACATCAGGGATCGGTGGCACAGAATTAGGATTACCAGGCTTAACTAATAGACGAGTCACACCAACGCCAGCGGCAAGATGATCAAGAGTTGTGCCAGTTGTATAAGCAAGCAACATTGACTTAGCAGTCTGGTTGATATGATTGGTCTTAGACATCAGACGATAAGCAAACAGCTCAAGGATCTTGGTCAATGGCTCGCTTTCAAGCGTTAAGGCAGCGGCAAGCTGTGGATCTTTGGCTGTCAATTCAGCTTTAAGATCAGCAAGCTCTGCTTCAAAATCTAAAGGCGTTAAAATGTCAGGGGCAGGTAGTCCAGATAGGTCGATACGGCTCATAGCGCACCGCCTAATGACAGATAAGTACGTTCAATCTTTTTGCTAATCACATAACGATATTCAATCATCAAACTGGCAACGCCTTGTGAGGCACTATCGTCAGTCATCAGTTCAATGCGAGTTGGTGTGACACGAGTTTCCCAGCGCATAAGCGCATGAATGACTGAGGCGCGAAGCTGCATAATAAAATAGGCATTAATAGGTGCGTCAATTAAGAACGGTAGCAATGAGCCGTAATCGCGGCGCATGACACGACTACCGATAGGTGTCATCAATATATCGCGGACGCTTTGTAATATATGATTGGTTTGGTCAATACGCTGACCAGTACTGCATGACATGCCTTTGACATTGATCACAGTGACGTTGTTATCTTGATTAACCATTAACGCCCCCAGTGGTGTCTGAGCCAGACTTAACGTTTTTATGACCGTGGTCTAAATACGGTTGGTCATTAATAACTAACTTTCCGTTCTGATTGATCGTTTGACCGTTCAAGGTATAAGACTCGCAATCAACAGAATAGGAGCTGCTATCCACAGCAAAGCTAATACAATCAAAACTGACATCGCGAGCAGATATTTGCACGCGGCTGGAAACGAGCGTAGTAGTGGACTCATCAGGTAAGGTAACCCCTAAGTTATGCGTCGCGTGGTTATAGATGAAGGTTGCGCCATCATCACAATGGATCTCAAACGTATCAGCATTGGCGGACGGCATTGGCTGATCATCATAATCAAACGATGTCGTTACCAGTCCAGTCGACAGCTCACCAGTCTCACTAATAACTAAGACTTGCTCACCAACACACGGTGGATTCCAAATTTTGACCTTACCGATGCGAGCTGCTGAAAACTTTAGCCAGTCGGTCTCTAACCCATCTATCTGCACCCGGCAACGAGCATTAGCATGATCAACGTCTGTGACAATGCCTCGATTGATAAAACTTTGGAGCCGGCGCTCGTTTTCGATAGGGGATGTATTCATGACGTTATCGTCACTCATTGCGATTTTTGATACAAAACAAAAAAGCGTGGATTGAGTAAATACACGCAAAAAATAGCAGGGCATCTAGTCAGCGGTTAATGACTCGCGTAGCACTCGAATAATGATATGTCTGTCAGCGCGAGAGATACCGATCAGCTCGCGTTTGGGGTAGGGAAACTTCTTAGAACTATCAGGACGGACAGTACTGCGTTGGCCCTCGTGATGGATGCGTGCGATCTTAGCGGCGCTGCCTTTAAAACCAATTTGGGCATAGCGACTGGTTGCGTTAAATTTAAGATGACGCGCTTTGGTCAGCTCACGAAACATGGGATTGTTAGAGGCTTTCAACGGATCTACAAAATCGCCACCATCAGGATCGGTTTGTGCGCGGATACGCTCTCGATTGACCGCTCGCATTTCCATAGCTAGGGTGCGATTGACTTTTTTTAACTGCTTATTATCAAGCTGAGATGCAATAGCAGTGGCCCATTCAGGTAGGGCCGTTGCTAACTCGTCCAAGTTACTCATAGTGGTTTTTGTGAATGTAGAATTGGACGTGGACAAGCATTAAACACGTAGTTACCAGTACCATCAGTAGATACCTGGACAACTTCTTCCACTTTAATAGTAAAGACTACCGTGGTTGTGTAGTTGCTCAATATATAGGATTCAAATTCAATCGGTGATGGACCATTTGGTGGGACTGGATCTTGATTCTCTTGATACCATGCCAAAATAGCGACAATGACTAAGTTGGCGTCAATGCTCTCGGGGAACTCATCAACCTCGACTAACAATTGATAGTGTTGACGGTGGCTCAATGATTGACCAGTCCATTTCAATGAGCCCTTTTCTACGCTAATAATTAACCGATCGGGGTTCTGGGCAAAGAACTCGACTTTATCAGTTAAAAATCGGCGTAGGCTGTCATCAAATATCATGCGGCAAGCTCTCTATCCCAGTATTTCTTGCGATCGCGCATTTTAGTATCGTACTGGTTCTTTTTATAACCAGGCCCATTGTATACTTCAGCGAATAGTGCCCAATCACCAGTGCGAATGGCATTTAATAAACGAGCATCAGTTTCTATAAATCTGACAAAAGCTTCTAACTGTTCAGGCTCGCCTTTGGATAGCGTTAGCACAAAATCAACAGCTGACTTATAGCCCAGTCGCTCCCAGTGAAAGCCCATAATCTGAAACATGCCCCAACTTGCTGACTCTAAGCCTAGGTCTTTATCAATGCGACGTGCTTTCTTTAGACGGTCGTGCTCAGCAGTACCGCCACTATAGCCACCCGTACGAGTATTGACCACATCAGGGCTAGTACGAACATGATCAAGCGCTTTATCACGGCCAAACTTTTTGTCTAGCAATCGACACATGATATGGCGCTCAAACAGTATTTTAATACGCCATTGTTTGTCATCTTTATCGAATAAGAACCCAGCACCGTGTGACTCTACGTCACTAACAGAACGTATAGAAGACTCATCACAACGTAAACGGCGAGCAGCGACTTTATAATCACAGTCAATCAGTGTCATCGGTTGGGTAGTGCTCATACAAGATTATCCTTTTTTGATTGATTAATAGCGCTAATGAATACGCCATAACGCGCCCAAAAGGCTCGTAATTTAAAATAAGTAGTAGCGGTTGCAGCAGCAGCAAGCATACGAAATATTGGTAGGGCCCACACACCGTCCCGACCAGTGGTTTCATCGAATGCCAAGCCGACACAGCTCAATGCAAAAAATAAAATAGTGAGCGTAACCAGTGAGCCAAGCTCGCGATGATATTTAATGATTGTCAGAGCACAAACGATGGCAATGACAATGATAGATAAAGTCGATAACGTCTCAAGAATGATCATGATTGTCTGCCTCGTTGGCTGGTTTATCTTTGAATAAAAAGGGGAAGAAATGACGCAAAGCAGCCATTAAAAGGGGGCGTACATTGTCATTCACAAAGTCATAAAATGTGACGAACAATTCTCGTCCGACCATGCCATAAATGATCGCGTAGCCAGTGGCATAGTTGCCACCGGTTAATAGTTTTGCAGTGATATCTGATAGCATTACTGCAAGCAATACGCCGGCAGTCGCATTTTGAGATCGCATCCAAAATGGCTCGGCGCGGATCAACAATAGACGGATGCAAGCGCCACCAGCAGCAGCCCAGATAACAGGCAAAGTAATCAACAACCATTGCAGATGGTTACTCATAACATCATCGATCGTTAATACCTGAATTTGAGTTACGTCCATAATTGAATGACCTGCTTTTGTGTACGTTCGGGCGCGTCTGGCAATTGGATATCAACACCGGTAGGCAATACAAGATCGTAACCAATGAGATGCGGATTGAGAGCCATAACTTGTTCAGTAACGCCGCCAGTGAAGCTGAAATAGCGTAAGCAGATCAAATCTACTGTGTCGCCTTGCAATGTCGATACAACACGCATTAGATCAGCTCAATGGTTGAATGCGGCTCATCTTTGATATCAGCAATTGCATTGCGTGCATTGCGATAGCACGTATCGATTTGCGGTGTGAGCTCTTTAGTACGAGCAGTAGCATCTTTGCCTGTGTCATAGTCACGATAATGTTCAGTCAGTTGTGCCTTTGCTAAGTTATAGACGGCCTTTTTGAAGCTAAAACACTTGTCTGTATCATTAGTCAGGTCGTAATCTTCTAAAGTAAGAGAGCCGTGCTGGTGTAGCGCATTGGCCGTCCAAGCTTTTAACTCACGACAGACGCTATTTGCAGAATCAGTCAACGCATATTTCATTCGCGCTGGTGTTACTGTGCCGTCAAGCTTCATTGCGTCAGCGAAGTCTTTGACAGAAATATCAGGCATAAATGCAGGAGTAATTACTATGTTATCTACGACTGGATTGACAGCGCTAAAACCCATAACAACTCCAAGTATTGATAAGAAAAATAAAATAGGTTGAGGCGGTGGTCATATCGGTCATATGCAGTATCAACTGAATGCGTCAATGAGCCGCCTCGGCTCGCGGCTACGAGTTGTTTTCGTCCGATTGCTCAGACAAATTTGGTTCTGGTACCGCTTTTTCTTCTTCCGGTACCGCTTTTTCTTTAACTGGTCCTGGTACCAATTCTGACTCTGGTACCGCTTTTTCTTTAAGCTGTTTCTCAAGGCGTTTGATTGAGCCTTTCACGCCGCTATTTTCGTCAAACTTTAGAGCGATTTGATATTGTTCAAGCGCAAATTCTGGCGTACTAGCTTCGGTCAACTCACCCACTTGGCGTGCCAATTTGGCATATACTTGGTCAGGCATATCAGCATGAGCGGTAATAATGGATGCGCGTAGTACTTGAGCGATTTGCTCATCATCAATTTCATTGCTGGTTGCTAATTTCTTAGCAGTATCAGCAATCTCTTCAGCGACGACAGTAGCGAGCGTACGTTGATGTGCGTCTGGCATTTTCAAATCATGCTTCATCGCGTATTCAGCGATATCAAGCGCACGGCCAAAGTTACCAATGTCGATATGCCATAACATCAAGGTCGTCAAGAGATTATCTTGATCACCTTTGCCAGCTGATAAAGTTGCGTTGATCCATTCGTCATAATGACCGACCAAATCGCGCTTCAGCTCAATTTTGGCTTGGATAGACTGCTTAGATTTCAATGCTTGCTTATCTTCACGCAATTTTAGTTGCAACATGCGATAGGCTTGATTGGGCCCCGCAGTGATATTGGTAACTTCTTTTTGTGATAGAGCCTTTTGGCGGTGGCGAGCCGCTGGGGTTGTTTTATCAGTCATAATTCCCGTCCTTCGTTAAATTTCATCCATCCCATTGTTCAAAAATACGTTAACGCTTCTTTTTAGTGCGTCGGTTATTACGTGGGTTATGAGGGATAAAAAGCCAATGTGCGTGTAAATCCAAGATACTTGATGGCCACATCTTATTTTCCTTATCAATAGTAGCTAGCAGAATAGTATTGCGCTCACATGCTTGTTCTAAATTAATCAGTGCCAATCGCATTGAGTCTGCCAAGCTCCATAACATTTTATGCAACCGGGCAGTAGCCAACTGCCACCGATTAATCAGAAGTTCAAACATTTATACAAGTACAACGTTTTCAATTAAGCAACCGGCTTTGTAGTCTTCAACAACATAAGCTTCGTTGTCTGACTCGTAGAATGCGACACGATCATACTCAGGCTCATCTTTATGATGGCGACGGCGGCTTTCATCTTGATAGTAGATAGATAAGTTGTCTAATGGAGTAATCAGGATGGCATCAGCTGGGAAGTTCGGAGGGGTAGACTCAATTTGCACGCCACCGACCTTATCGAGCATTAATAGGCTGTTTACTGCGATGACTTCGCTTGGCGTGTTGTTGTCGTTGACCATATTAAAGTCACGCGAATCATGCAGGTCTCGACCTAAAATGACACGTAACGCACTGTCATCACGGACGATAGGATCAATCAACTGATTACGGCAATCTTTGACTAGCGCATCAAGGTTTTTGTAGTGTTCAGCACTAGCACCAACAGAAACTTGACCTGTACCGACTTCTGATTCTGTCATGACTGATTCAGGTGCTTTGGTACGCCATTTCTCTAACCAGCCAATATTCACATCTTGCAATAGTGGGTTTGCTTCGATATCAGTATCGGCGGCGACTTCGGTGCCATTAAAGCCAATCGTAATGCGATCAAGACCTTGCTGCTTGACGACTGCATCGCGGATTTTCTCTTGAAACTCAGGGACACGGGCCCAAGCGTCAAGCTTGCTATAGTTAATCGCTGTGTCAAAGTTAGTTTGTTCACAGACGTAAGTATAAATAAGACCAACTTCGCCAACGTTTTTAGGGTCGCGGCGTTTGCCACTTTTAGTATTGGTACGGCTTGCGATACCACCGCTGATACCTAGACCAAGTGCCTCACCTTTTTGATCAGTTACAGGGATGATATTAATCTTTTTCAAGAACTCGCTAGATTCTTGGATTCGCACTTCAACTTTTTGTTGGACTGATGGCACGACAGTATATTGATCAGTCGCATTGGGTACACCGTTCAGCTGTGCTTGATTTGCCAAATAGCCATTAAACTGTTGACGGGTAATAGTTTTCATATAGTGATGTCCTAATGTGTGTAGTAGTCAGTTAAGTATTGCTATTAGGTAGTATTAGCAGTCAGATTTGACGTAATCAGATGAGCCGGTTGCAGCTGGACGCTGGGTATAATTATCTTCAGGCGTATTATCAAGATTGTCTTGCACGCTCTTCAAAGACGTTTCAACTTCGTTTTGCTTTTCAGCAAAATCAGATACCGTCGTGTTTAAATGCCCAACAGAGGCGTTGATCGTGTCAATAGAACTTGCCATTGTTTGCATAACATCTTGGAAGCTTTTGATGGTTGCCGGCAGTTCAGCAAAAGCTTGTGCGGTGGCCAGCTCTTTATCTTTATCTGTTTTAGGTGTGACAGGTGCGGCAAACATCTCTTTGACAGTTGCAAAGACTGATTTTGGCTCATCTTTATATTCCCAAGCGCTTTCCGCTGTGGAAATGTAAGTGTCAGGGTTTTGTTTGCGAGCAGATAAAGGGCTTTCATCTGGATGCTGTTGGCAAAACTTCATATAGCTGGTGCCAAGTGAGGCAGGACTATCGGTACAAGCTAAACCAACCATATAAGCTTCTTTGGTATCAGCAAATTCTGGATAGAACTCAATAGAGAAATAAACCTTTTGCTTCGACTTGGCGAGCGCGATCAGTTCAGGCGTTGGATCAACTTCTGCCAATAGATATAAATGATCATCAACTTCTTCAGTCGATAGCGATATCACATCGCCATAACAGCGAAAATCAGAGTTTGGGAACATTGCACGGTAATGTTCTAAATTCACCCGTGCACCGTATACTTCTGGATTATAGCCGGCGGCCATTTGAGTAATGTGGTCACGAGTGATTTCACGGCCGTCTGTAGTTTGGCCAGCTCGTGCAACTCGAAAAGTCTTGGTAGTCATAGACGGTCCATGATGTAAATAATGAGAGTTTAGGGGTCATAATTTCAAAGCTTTACTTTGACCTATTGCGATAGGCAAAAACAAAACAAAAAAGCGTGGATTGAGCAAATACACGCAAAACAAGCATGATATAGAGAGACTGATAAACCAAAGTAGCGTCATACCCTTATGAGCTGCGTTAATGTCTGCCCTTATCACCCTACCGACTGGCGAAAATCCGAAAACTGTTGCCCGTGGTCTCTATTGGCAAGGTTGGAGTATTAGCGCGATTAGCGAGATGGTCAGTACGCCGCGCACGACCGTAGATGGATGGAAAAAATCAGACGGCTGGGATGAGGCAAAGCCTCTAGACCGAGTAGAGTCCACGCTCGAAGCGCGTATGGTTCAGCTGATTAACAAGGACGATAAGACTGGTAAAGACTTCAAAGAGATTGATCTGCTTGGTCGTCAAGTAGAGAGAATGGCCAAGATCCATAAATATAAAGAGTCTGGCAAACAGTCTGACCTTAATCCCAATCTATCTAATCGTGGTCGCAAGCAGGGCCAAAAGAACCCATCCAACGTCATTCAGATAGACGACATCGATAAATTCAAAGACTCATTCAGAGATTGCTTGTTTGATTATCAAAAGGTTTGGTACAGCGCAGGTCTGACCAACCGTATTCGTAACTTATTAAAGTCGCGCCAAATTGGTGCAACCTGGTACTTTGCGCGTGAAGCTTTTCTTGATGCCATTGAGACTGGCCGTAATCAAATATTTTTATCAGCATCCAAGGCTCAGGCTCGTGTATTCCGCGAATACATCATTGCATGGGCGATGGAAACTGCAGGGATAGAACTGACCGGTGATCCGATCACGTTAAATATAGAAGGGCCCGAAAAAGACTACAGCGCGACCTTATATTTCTTAGGCACCAATAGCCGCACTGCACAGTCGTATCACGGCAATGTCTACATGGACGAATATTTCTGGATTCATAAGTTTATTGAATTTAGGAAAGTTGCGTCAGGTATGGCTATGCACAAAAAATGGCGTCAGACATACATATCGACACCATCATCAAAGCAACATCAAGCATATAAATTTTGGACTGGCCAACTGTATAACCGGGGCCGTAAAGGTGACGATCGCATCGAAATAGATGTGACGCCGCATAACCTGAAGAATGGCAAAGTCTGCGGTGACAAGCAGTGGCGTCAAATCGTCAATGTGTATGACGCGATGAAAGGCGGTTGTGATCTATTTGATATTGATGATTTACGCATGGAGTACAGCGAGGACGAGTTTAATAACTTGCTCATGTGTGAATTTATCGACGATACATTATCAGCATTTAGCGTTTCTGAGTTGCAATCATGCATGGTCGATACGTTAGAGATATGGGATGACTGGAAGCCTTACACGCCAAGGCCACTTGGTAATCAGCCAGTATGGCTTGGCTATGATCCATCATTGAGCCGTGACAGCGCGGGACTTGTGATATTAGCAGCACCAACCACACCAAATGGCATGATACGCGGCATAGAGCGTTTGCAGTTTAAAAACCCAGACTTTGAAGCACAGGCGAACGTCATCAGAGAGATGACGGAGAAATATAACGTTGAATATATAGCGATTGATGTGACCGGCCTTGGCATTGGTGTTTATCAGTCAGTGATTAAGTTCTACCCGCAAGCCGTCAAACTACACTATAGCCCAGAGCTCAAACAGCAGTTTGTTCTGAAGACTAAAGACGTTATCAAGAAGGGCCGTCTGTCCTTTGATCACGAATGGACTGATGTAGTAGGGGCTTTCACATCGATTCATAAAACAATTACCAATAGCGAAAGGGCAGTGACTTACAAGGCCGATCGCAATGAAGACACTGGCCATGCGGATCTAGCATGGGCATTAATGCACGCACTACATAGAGAACCTTTAGCGATCGCTCAAGGTGAAGACGAATCCGCACTGGAGATATATTAATGAATGAAACTGAAAACCTTGATGCAGTAGATATGCCTGGTATGGAGGCTTTCACGTTTGGCGATCCAATACCAGTTATGGAGCAGTGGCAAAGTCTGTACTGGGGTGAATGTCACAATCATCAACTATGGTATGCGCCGCCGTACGATCCAGATGCTTTGTCTAAAACCATGAGAGCATCGCCACATCATAGTAGTGCGATCTTTGTTAAGCGTAATATCTTAGCCAGTACTTTTATACCGCATCCTCTACTATCACATCGTGATTTCAGTAAGCTTGCACTAGATCATTTGACGTTTGGCAACGCATACGTTGAGCGAGTACAGTCACGATCAAAAAAAACTATGAAGCTAAACGTACCGCTTGGTAAGTACATGCGTGTGGGTACTGATGGCAAAAGCTACTACTTTGCGACGCATAGCTGGGCCGAACCCCATAAGTACAAAGCAGAGAATATCTGTCATATTATAGAGCCTGATGTTAATCAAGAAGTGTATGGTGCACCTGAATATTTGTCCGCATTGAATGCAGCCTGGCTTGATGAGTCAGCGACGTTATTCAGACGTAAGTATTACTTGAATGGTAGTCATGCCGGGTACATCTTATACATCAATGATCCAGCAACGAACAAAGAAGATATCGACGCAATTCGCAAAGCTTTAAAAGACAGCAAAGGCCCTGGTAACTTTCGTAACCTATTCATGTATTCGCCCAACGGTAAAAAGGATGGAATCCAAATCTTACCGATCAGTGAAGTCAGTGCCAATGATGACTTCTTCAAAATCAAAGAAGCGAGTCGAATAGATATTGCAGCTGCTCATAGAGTACCACCTCAACTGATGGGAGCGTCGCCGACCAATGCTGCGGGCTTTGGTGATCTAATCAAAGCGGCCAGAGTTTTCGCAGTCAATGAACTTATGCCTTTACAACAGACCATGCTACAGATCAATGATTGGCTAGGTGAAGAAGTCATCAGATTCAAAGACTATTCACTACTGAAAGAAGAAGATTAAATAACCAATTTTAAGATCAATATATCCGCTCTAAATCGAGCGGATTTTTTTTGGCTTTCAAAAAACGCAATCGAAGCCCCGCCTCGCCCACGATAAAAAAACATGGTTTTCGACGACCATGACGATCATGGCGGTGGCTTTGGCGTAACTAGGGGAAGGGCAGATAAACAGCTGTTTGAAATGACGAGATATGACGAATATTTATACTCAATCCCACGCTAAAATATCTAGGATGTAGAAGTTAAGGCGCTGTACGTGAATAAAAACAAGGTTTGCGGGTGATAGGTCAGTTCTGTGCAATCCCACGGTCTATCCCATCGTGGGATTAGACTCAAATCACAGACATAAAAAAACCTGCTCGAAAGCAGGTCTAGTATAGGTTTGAGAACTTTTATCACTATCCGAAAATGGTGGGGCTGGAGAGACTCGAACTCTCACACCTTGCGGCGCCAGAACCTAAATCTGGTGCGTCTACCAATTCCGCCACAGCCCCATTTTCGTTACTCTATCATCAAAAGCGATTAAACTCAAACGCTATCTAGACAGTTAACTGATTCGGTAGTGCGTCTCAGTGGTTGGCTATTATATAGAGTTTTAATTGTTTGGCAACCCCTATTTGCAATTATTTATCATTTATTTTCGATATTAATTTTAAGTAATTGATATTAATAATAATTTATTATCGTATTTTATGCGTTTCTTTATTCTTTAGTTGGTACTCTAGGGGCAGAAATATCCAACTGCTGCAATTTGCGCGTCAGAGTATTGCGTCCCCAACCAAGTAAGCTCGCTGCCTCTATCTTTTTGCCGCCGCTATGATTGAGTGCTGCTGTTAATAAAACACGCTCAAACTCAGGGGTTGCTGTTTGCAGAATATCAGTTTCACCCGTGCTTAGCGACTGCTCAGCCCAATCAGCCAATGCTTGCTGCCAACTCTGGTTTTTAGGCAACTGGCTACTTTGATTATTTTGATGACTGTTTAACGCACTATCGTTTAATATATCGCCATTTTGTACCAAATGCTTTTGAGTCTCTTGTTCTGCTGCGCCGTGCTCTTCATAAAGCACCGTATTAGGTGAGATGTTTTCAAGTAGCTCTGGTGGCAGATCTGTCGCCATCACCGTATCACCAGTGGCCATCACGGTTAGCCACAAGCAGACGTTTTCTAATTGACGCACGTTACCACGCCAGTCAAACGTCTGCATAATTTGCAATGCGGCAGGATGGAGATGCTTCGGGGTAGTACTCATTTGCTCTGCGGCAGACTGCATAAAGTAGAGGGCTAATGCAGGAATGTCTTCAGGGCGTGTACGTAGTGGTGGTAGGGGTAATCGAATGACATTAAGGCGATAAAACAAATCTTCGCGGAATCGGCTTTGTTTTACCAGCTCTTCTAAGTTTTGGTGGGTGGCTGCGATGATACGCACGTCGACCTTGATTGGCTGCTGACCACCAACACGATAAAACTCACCATTGGCCAGTACGCGTAACAGCCGTGTCTGAGTGCTAAAAGGCATGTCACCGATTTCATCTAAGAATAAAGTACCGCCGTCTGCCTGCTCAAAACGGCCTTGACGCATCGTTGTTGCACCAGTGAACGCGCCTTTTTCATGACCGAATAGCTCAGACTCGATCAAGTCATGTGGTATGGCTGCCATATTGAGGGCAATAAACGGTTGCTGTTTACGCGGGGAGTGTTGATGTAAAGCACTGGCCACCAACTCTTTACCTGTTCCAGACTCTCCAGTGATTAAGACGGAAATGGGAGATTGTGCCAACCTGCCAATAGCACGAAACACCGTTTGCATGGCTGGAGACTGTCCAATGATGCCGCTAGGGTTACCATTACTTTTGTTTTCGGCGGCACCTTTGCTCTTATTGTCTTTGGTTGTCTTACTAGCAGGTGCTACTTTAGGTTTTAGCAAGTTTTCAGTAGACGTGTCAGGCGCTATATTGGTATTGGTTTTATCTGAAAGGGAAACAGTTGTTGTTTCTAAATTAGGCTGGTAATTGATGGCTTTATAAATCGTTGCAACCGCGTCATCTAAGTCAAAAGGCTTGGGCAAGTATTCAAAAGCACCAGTCTGATAGCTATTGATAGCAGAGGTCAGGTCTGAGTGTGCCGTCATAATTACGATTGGCATTTTAGGGAAGTGCTGATGGACCCAGTCGCTAAAAGACAAGCCATCCATCATTGGCATGCGAATATCGGTCAATATAACGTCTGGCAATTGCTCAGCTGACTCTTGCTGTTTTAAAACATCATTAAGGCGAGTCCATGCTGCTTGTGCTTGGGTAAAACTGATAACGTTTAATCCAGCATCTTCAAACGTGTCGGCCAACACCATACGTAGGGCTGCATCGTCATCGATTAACCACAATGTTGCAGGGTGGTCGCTGGGTGCATTATTCACAGTTACTATTTGTGATTGTGTTGATTGATCATCGCTTTTAGGTTGGAGGTCGTCGCTATATTCAGTCATGTATTGGGCCTAATCAGCAATTATTGATGGTAAGTTGGGGATTGGGAGTTGAGCGTTATGAAACTTAGCAGCCTTTAATTCATAAATTCATAATTTGTTTTATGTCTCAGTGATGGGTTGAGTAAATGGCAGGTATAGCGTAAATCGGGTTTGCTTATCCTCTTGCTCTTTTGTCGAGCTCACATCAATCATACCATGATGATGACTGATAATATCTTGGACGATGGATAATCCAAGACCTGTACCGGCTGCACGGCTAGTGACCATTGGGAAAAATATTTGACCAATCAAGGCTGGATCAATACCTGAGCCATTATCAGTAATAGTAATTTGCATCACTTGCTTGTGCTGCTGTCCGACGATTGTATGCTGAAAAGCAACCCGCGTTTGAATATGCAATGTCGGTTGATAATCAGAATTGCCCTCAGTTTGTATGACAGATTGTGGTGATTCTTGAGACTCTGAGATTTTATTCTGTTGCAGCGTTTGTTCGAACTCAGTCATCGATTCACAAGCATTATTAATGAGGTTTAAAAACACTTGAATCAGCTGATCCTTATCTGCGCACAACTCTGGCAATGATAAATCATAATCCCGCTGTAACACTACCTGTGGATACTGATTGGTCACTAAGGTTAAGACATGCTCTAGGGGCTCATGGATATTAAGCGTTTGCCAGTTTGGTAGTTGATTGGAACCCAGAAGCTGCCCAATAAGATGGGTCAATCGATCAGTTTCTGAAATAATAATGTCCGTATAGTTGCGCAGCTTTTGATTCATTTTTTGCAAATCATGCTGCGTGTCAGCGTTGGTGGTTATCAAAGCATTATCAGCGCTAGAGGTGCTAGTAGTAGATGCGTCGCTGAATTTAATGAATTGCCGTTGCAACAGCTGGGCTGCCCCGCGAATACCAGCAAGAGGGTTTTTTATTTCGTGCGCCACCGAGCGTAGCATATGACGGGCCACTGTATACTGCTGTTGTTGGCGCTGCTCCTCAGAGATACGACTTTGACGATCTTTGCCCCACATCTCGATAATAAAATAAGGATGCTGTTCATAGATGACAGGCGTGACGCTATAGTCGACTGACAATGATAAATTACCATTTAGCGGTGTTTTGATAATGTGATCATGGTCGATAAAAGGCTGCTGATAGTTTTGCGCTTGCACAAAGCGCTCGGTCAAAGAGTAAGCTGGCTCGCTTGAAGACTCATTTTCATTTGTATCATTACTATCATTATCTATAGATACCGTATCTTTAGTCTTTAATTCATCAGGTGCTAGCAGTGTCAAGATGGATTGATTGATTAATCTGCCGCTACTAATGGCAAGTAGCTGCTCGGCTTGAGCATTCAACCGCGTGATTGATAGCTCATCGTTGACCCATAAAATAGCGGTGAATAAATGCTGAGATATAAATGCGAGGTCAGGGGTTGTTTTGGCGGTTATAAAATCAGCGTTCATCAGTAGGGCCCAAAAAAGTCAGATGCTTGAGATAATATTTAACCACAAATCAAGACTATAGAGCGGCAAAACTGGTGATTTTTGCAAAAAAAACGTACAATGCGCTCAGCCAATTTATCTCTAGCAAGGTCAGCCATGTCCAAAACTTCTACCGAGTCAGTGAATACGACAGCAACAGCTCCTCTATCTGCCGTAAAAGACACTGCCACTATCTTCAATCCTGCCGCGCCTACCATAGTACAAGCGCAGAGTCAGGCAGATGCCAGTCAAACAGATACTAAACAGCCTTACCATCACAAAGCCAACCACAACCAGAACCGTAGTGTAGCTCAAAGCAGCGATGTTACGACTGCCAACGCCACTGCTACGATGCCAGTTAGTGCAGCGCCAAAGATTGGTTTTGTGTCACTAGGTTGTCCAAAAGCATTGGTGGATAGTGAGCGTATTATCACTGAGCTAAGCCGTGACGGCTATCAAGTAGCCAGTGATTATGACGGTGCTGACTTAGTCGTGGTAAACACTTGCGGCTTTATTGAATCAGCGGTACAAGAGTCGCTTGATGCGATCGGCGAGGCCATTAGCAAAAACGGTAAAGTGATTGTTACTGGTTGCTTAGGTAAAGAAGCGGACAAAATCCGTGAGATGCATCCGGCCGTACTAGCAGTGACGGGCGCGCATGCCTATGACGAAGTGATTACGGCAGTGGCGCAGCACGTGCCTAAGCCAAATCGTAGTCAGAACGCTAACTATGATCCAAAAATAGATTTGATTAATGAAGCGGGTATCAAACTGACCCCAAGCCATTATGCTTATCTAAAAATATCAGAAGGCTGTAATCACCGTTGTACGTTCTGCATTATCCCAAGCTTGCGCGGTGATTTGGTATCGCGCCCGATTGATAATGTAATGAACGAAGCGCTAGCGCTCAAAAAAGCTGGCGTGAAAGAATTACTTATCATCTCGCAAGATACCTCGGCATATGGCCTTGACCTAAAGTATAAGACCAGCTTTTGGAATGGTATGCCGCTCAAGTCTAAGTTTTATGACTTATGCAAAGCATTGAACGATTTGGGCATTTGGGTACGTCTGCATTATGTCTATCCGTATCCCCACGTAGACAAAGTCGTTGAGTTGATGGGAGAGAAGAAACTGCTCCCTTATCTGGACATTCCGTTCCAGCATGCCAGTCATCGTATCCTAAAAGCGATGAAACGTCCTGCGCATAGCGAAAACACCTTGGCCCGTATCAAAGCGTGGCGTGATATCTGTCCTGATATCGTGATTCGTTCGACCTTTGTGGTTGGCTTCCCTGGCGAGACAGAAGAAGATTTTCAGTGCTTGCTTGATTGGCTAGTTGAAGCACGTCTTGATCGCGTGGGTGCATTTACTTATTCAGAAGTAGAAGGCGCAGTTGCTAATGACTTGCCTGATCATGTGCCTGAAGACGTCAAGCAGTCTCGCTATGAGCGTTTAATGGCGCTACAGCAAGATATTTCAGCGCAAAAGCTACAAGAAAAAGTCGGCAAGACTTTAACGGTATTGGTCGATGAAATTGATAGCGATGAAAATATTGCTATCTGCCGTAGTTATGCTGATGCACCTGAAATTGATGGTCATGTCTATGTTGATGACATCAACGCTCAAGTTAAAGTAGGGCAGTTCTTAACCGTGACTATCGATGATGCTAGCGAATACGATCTATTCGCCAGTTATCAAGGCTAGATATCCAATAAGATATGCGAGTGAAAATTGCCCAATGGCGGGCAGTTTTTGCTACAATTAGCGCAATTTAGCCTTTTTAATACGCTTAGCTGTAAGTGTGGCGTTGTGGGCAAACTCGATTTGTATTTTACCGATAATTTTCTTTATAATTTCATGATAACAAGGTGACCTCATGTCTGACAAAAACCCGCGTTACGCTCGTATCTTGCTGAAACTCTCCGGTGAAGCCTTAGCTGGTAGTAAAGACATGGGTATTGATACCGAAGTGCTTGATAAAATGAGCTTGTCTATTGCTCACTTGCGTGGACTTGGTGTCCAAGTTGGTATCGTAGTTGGCGGTGGTAACTTATATCGCGGTGCGCAATTGCAAAAAGAAGGTCTCGTTGGCCGTGTTACTGGTGATCAGATGGGCATGCTAGCGACCGTTATGAACGGACTGGCAATGCGTGATGCGCTTGAGCGTCGCAACATAAAAACCCGTTTGATGTCAGCGTTACCGATTGGTGAAGTCACCGAAAGCTATAGCAGTCGTAATGCCATTCGTTATCTCAAAAACGGCGAAGTTTGTATCTTTGTGGCAGGTACGGGTAACCCATTCTTTACCACTGACACTGCTGCTTGTTTGCGCGGTATCGAGATCGAAGCTGGTTTGATTTTAAAAGCGACTAAGGTCGATGGCGTTTATGACAAAGACCCAAGTCTACATGATGATGCAGTCAAGTATGACGGTCTGACTTTTGATGAAGTACTAGAGCAAAAGCTAGGCGTCATGGATTTAACGGCTATCGCA
Organism: Psychrobacter sp. APC 3279; assembly: GCF_030407795.1. NCBI lineage: Bacteria > Pseudomonadati > Pseudomonadota > Gammaproteobacteria > Moraxellales > Moraxellaceae > Psychrobacter > Psychrobacter sp. APC 3279. The sequence goes on from NZ_JASDCR010000022.1 coordinate 47,284, forward strand.
TTATGCCGTGAGCATAACGTACCGCTACAAGTGTTTGATATGACTAAGCCTAATGCATTATTGAATGTCATTATGGGTGAGAATGAAGGCACACGAGTTTTTCATTAATTGATGCGATACGGGCAACTAACGTCAGTAAATAGCTAATGATTAGCAATAAATAATTAATATCCCAATAGCAAATAAAAGATTTGTCGGTAACGACAAATAAGGATACACAATGATTAAAGAGATTAAGCAAGACGGCGAAGCACGCATGCAAAAAACGTTGGAAGCGCTTGAAAGCACTTTCAGTAAAGTTCGTACTGGCCGTGCGCATCCAGGTATGTTGTCAGGTGTGATGGTCAGCTACTACGGTTCTGATACACCATTGAACCAAGTAGCAAGCGTCAACGTTGAAGATTCACGTACCTTACTGGTTCAACCGTTTGACCGTACGATGGTGCAAGCAGTAGACAAGGCCATTCGTGAAGCAGATTTGGGTCTAAACCCAATGTCTGCTGATGTGATTCGTGTGCCGATGCCAGCATTGACAGAAGATACTCGTCGCGATATGCAAAAGCTTGCACGTGGGGAAGCTGAGAGCAGCCGCGTTTCTATCCGTAATATTCGCCGTGACATGATGAATGACATCAAAGACTTGGCAAAAGAAAAGGAAATCTCAGAAGATGATGAGCGCCGCGCTAGTGATGACATTCAAAAAATCACTGACAAGTATATCGAAACAATCGATGCTCGCTTGAGTAAGAAAGAAAGCGATTTGATGGAAGTTTAATACTGATATATTTAGTATTCATAGCAAGAATCAGTTTGGTAGATTATCTGTAATTGAGCAGCCAATACTTTATAGCTATTGGCTGTTTATTATTATGTAGACTGATATAGTTAATCCTCTATAAAAGAGCGACAGCGTTAACCTCGCTTGAAGTATCACAGTTACATCTGCACTCGGTTGCTCTGTCTCTCTTTTAAAATGAATCAACTATATGAAGCCATATCTAAAGCAAGCTAAAGGTGTGATTGATTGAACTATGTCCATCGCATTCTGAACGCTAAAAACTAACAATGCAATTGTGATAAGTTAGTGAATTATATAAATGGCGCTTTTTAATCGCCGTTACACACGTTATTATTATTTTACCTTAACAATAAGCAAGTTCGCCTATGTCCACTTCAGCCGTTTTGGCGCCCGCTATTCTTCCTCGTCATATCGCCATCATTATGGATGGTAATAATCGCTATGGTAAGGCCAATGATTTGGGCCACGGTCAAGGGCATGTGGCTGGCAAAGACGCGCTCGATCCTATCGTTGAGTATTGTGTCAATACAGGCATTGAAGTGCTGACCGTATTTGCATTTTCTAGTGAAAATTGGCAGAGACCGCCTAGTGAAGTGGCACTGTTGATGCAGCTGCTCACATCGACGATTCATGAGCAAATGCCGCGTATGAATGAGTATCGTATTCGCTTGCGTTTCATCGGTGATCGCAGTCAACTTAGTGAGTCATTACAAACGCTAATGGCTGATGCGGAAGAAAAGACGGCGGATTTTGATGCAATGACGCTGGTGATTGCAATTAGCTACGGTGGACAGTGGGATATCGCAAACGCAGCAAAAGAGCTGGCTCAGCAAGTGCAAGATGGCAAATTAAAAGCTGAAGATGTCAGCGAAGAGCTGTTAGGTAACTACGTACAATTAGCTGATACCCCAGCAGTAGATATGCTGGTACGTACGGGCGGCGAGTATCGTATTTCTAATTTCTTATTGTGGCAATCTGCTTACGCTGAGCTGTTTTTCACTCCTACATTATGGCCAAATTTTGCAGCAGAAGAGCTAGCTTCGATGATCACAGAGTTTGCTAAACGTCAACGCCGCTTTGGCAAAACCAGCGAGCAGGTAGTGGTAGAGCAGCAAGGTCACTGAGCAATGAGTTGATAGATAAGTTTAGTCGGTTCAGTTCAGTTAGTATTGTATAACTGGTCAATAGGGTTGGTTTATGCAATGATAAACGGCTTGAATGAGTATTGAATGCTATCACTAGGCCATCGTTAGTTAGCTGCTATAATGCATTTTTTGACCATCTGTTCTTCATTATTATAAGGCTCGATAAGTATGTGGCAACGAATTAAGACGGCAATTGTTCTCGTTATTATCGTTGGTATTGCAATGTTTGCGAGCCAAACGCCTATTTTATTTGCACCACTGTTGGCCGTTGGGGTCATTATCGCCGCTCATGAGTGGGCCAAATTAATGCCTAAGTGGCGCCAGCCTGCTGTATTTGTTTTGCTAGTGTTGGCGATAACGCTCATATCGCTGATTTTTAAAGTGACATGGCTGTTTTGGTGGGTGGCTTCATTAGCAATATGGTTGATGGCGCTGTCTTGGGTTCGAGTCTTCCCGACACAAACGAGGTGGTACGGCAACCAGCTAGCTCTAATGGGTGTGGTTATTTTGACCGCGTCAATTACCGCAATGTTTTATCTCTGGCAACTGTCGGCATGGTGGCTGCTGTATGTGTTTTTATTAGTATGGTGTGCAGATAGCGGTGCGTATTTCGTTGGACGCAAGCTTGGTCGCCGAAAAATGGCACCAAATGTCTCACCCAATAAGAGCATGGAAGGGTTGGCTGGTGGCCTCGTCACAGGGCTGTTAGTTGTGGTGGCTATTAGCGTCTTTAAATTACAGCTGACCGGTGTACCGTTAATCGCATTTGTAGCGTTATCGGCCATCACTATTCTTGCCTCTGTATTTGGAGATTTGTTTGAGTCAATGCTCAAGCGCCGTGCTGATGTAAAAGATTCAGGCACTATCTTGCCAGGTCACGGTGGTATCCTTGACCGTATCGATTCTCTGTTGTCTGCTACACCGATATTTGCCCTTGGTTTTTGGGCGATACAGCAGCTTGGCTTGATAGTGGTGTAAGTTTATATAGCAGCACTTTTCTATTTGAACCTGTTCTGTAGTCAGTTCACCATAATATTGGTATAAGTCAGCCGAGAGCGAACAATGCATTGGTATGGCAAGCGTGGCTACTAGCATGACAATTTTATAGTTAACAGACAATATTCTATTTTTATTACTTTTAAGTATCATGGGCATTGATGGTTATGACGCAACGCATCGCCGTACTAGGCGCGACAGGCTCGATTGGCGATAGCACTCTAACAATATTAGCGGCGCAACCGCACACCTATGAAGTCTATGCTTTATCAGGCTATCATCGCTTAGATAAGCTATTTGCACTTTGTCAGCAGTTTTTGCCGAAACGCGTCAGTGTGCCGACGTCAGCCGTAGATGATTTTGCTAACAGGCTTAAAGCAGCAGGGATTGCTAGTGATGTCGTAGGGGGCGAGGCAGGATTGGTAGATATTGCCACTGACTCACAAACTGATACGGTTGTAGCGGCGATTGTAGGGGCGGCAGGGTTGCCGTCTACATTGGCAGCAGCCCGTGCAGGTAAGCGTATCTTATTGGCCAACAAAGAAGCCTTAGTCATGGCAGGTAAGGTCATGATTGATGCGGTCAAGACGCATAAAGCCACTTTGCTACCGCTCGACTCTGAACACAATGCCATTTTTCAATGCTTGCCACTCGCTATTCAGCAAGATAATACGCAAATCCATCAGTCAAATTATGGTGTCCGCAAACTATGGTTAACAGCCTCTGGTGGGCCATTTTTGCAGCAGTCGTTCGAGCAAATGCAGCAGGCAAGCGTCGCAGAAGCAGTCAAACACCCGAATTGGTCAATGGGTCAAAAGATCTCTGTCGATTCGGCGACAATGATGAATAAGGGGCTTGAGCTGATAGAAGCCTGTCATTTATTTGATTTGCCTGAAGATAAGATAAATGTGGTCATTCATCCACAAAGTATCATTCACTCAATGGTAGAATATAGCGATGGCAGCTTTTTAGCACAGCTGGGCAGTCCAGACATGAAAACCCCCATTGCGCACGCGCTGAGCTATCCTGATCGAATTGATAGTGGCTCGCAGCCGTTAGACTTATTTGCACTTAGTGGTTTGGAGTTTATTGAGCCTGACTTGCAAAAATTTGCCTGCCTGCGTTTGGCTCGCCAAGCCATGCAAGCTGGAACACAAGCCACTATTGTGCTCAATGCGGCAAACGAAATTGCAGTGGCGGCGTTCCTCGATGGTAAAATTCGTTTGACGGACATTGCTAATATTAACGAACAAGCCTTAAATGACATACAGCTGCCACCATTGAACGAAACTGCTGACATAGAAGATATATTGGCAATCGATAAGATTGCACGCCACCTGACTGATAAGTTGGTAGCAAAGCTGACATAATCGTAGCAAGCGTCTCTTAGCTGATACATGACATTGATAAACGATATTAGTGAAGATGTTAATAAAAATGCTGAGAGACAATACTGAGAAAAAATCATGACGTTTTTACTAACACTTCTTGCCGCCATATTTGTCTTGGGCCCGCTTATTGCCTTACACGAGTGGGGACATTATATTGTGGCGCGGCTTTGCGGTGTCAAAGTGCTAACGTACTCTATCGGTTTTGGTCCTAAAGTTTTTGGTTGGACCAGCAAAAAGAGCGGTATTGATTATCGTATCTCAGCATTGCCACTCGGCGGTTATGTAAAAATGCTGGATGAACGTGAAGGTAATGTCGCAAAAGATGAGCAGCACCTTGCGTTTAATCGGCAGCATCCGCTCAAGAAAATTGCTATCGTTGCAGCTGGCCCTATCATGAATTTTGTCATCGCTATCGCGCTATTTTGGGTACTATTTATGACCCCATCTGAGCAGTTGGCGACTAAGATTGGTCAGGTACTACCAGATACGCCTGCTGCAATGGCACAGCTGCCAGTCGGCGATAAGATCGTTGCGATTGATGGACATGATGTGCAGACATGGGAAGGTATTAACTATCGCCTTGCAGGACGTATGGGTGAGACGGATAATGTCAGCATTACCTTGCAGTCAGATGCCCAAACCGATCAGTCGACTAAGACATATAAAGCACCAGTTACGCAGTTTATGCAAGGCGAGGCTCAAGGCAAAGACGCATTGACCAGCTTTGGTATGTTGCCATGGCAGCCGCAGATTGTACCGATTGTAGGCGGTTTGGCTCCCGATGGTGCCGCTAGCCGCCAAGGTCTAAAGGTTGGCGACCGCATTACTGCTATTAATAATGAGTCAATCGAAGATTGGATTACTGCCACACGTATCATCCGTGATAATCCTGAAACGCTATTGAACTTTACGGTGTTGCGTGATGACAAGCCTGTACAGTTGCAAATTATGCCCCAAGGCAAAAAAGACAACTTGGGTAATGATTACGGACAGATTGGTGCGATGGTGGATCAGACTGAGATTGTGATTCCTGACGATTACAAGACTACCGTGGTCTATGGTCCTAGTGAGTCGTTAGTTAAGTCGTTTGAAAAGACTGAGCAGCTCGCAGTAATGACCGTAAGCTCGATGGGAAAAATGCTGTCAGGTATGATTGGTTTAGACAATTTATCAGGGCCAATTACTATTGCCAAAGTCGCTAAACAAAGCTTTGATATCAGTTGGCAAATGGTATTATCGACAGCGGCGCTAATTAGCCTGAGTCTTGCCGTCTTAAACCTTTTGCCGATTCCAGTATTAGATGGTGGTCATATTGTCTATCATTTTATTGAGCTGATTCGCGGTAAGCCACTGTCTGAAGGTGTGCAAATGGTCGGTCTAAATATCGGTTTACTCTTGCTGGCAGGTTTCATGGTGTTAGCAATTGGTAATGACATCAGCCGGCTATTTTGATCGGCGGATGAACAATATGGCTGATAAAGCACGATATACTAATGGTTTTACGCCTATTATAGGCTGATTATTGTTATGATAGGCATGCTACTCTGTGTCGCAGCCTCTGTACTAATCGTAATTTTTAGTTTATTTTGTGATGCAATTTATATAAAGTGTTCTGAGTTACCCTTGCATGGGTTTATAACCTTATGCGCACGGGTTAGACAATACGTGCCTTTTAACTTAACTTAAGCAATTTTTTTATTGACGGATAGTGTTTATGCGTACGCCTTTAATTATGAGCGCGGCTGGGTTGCCGTTAGTTGTAGCGATGATGAGTATGCCAGTACAGGCTGCAGAATTTGTAGTAACTGACATCGGTTTTAATGGCTTACAACGCCTAACCCCTGATAGCCTCTATCCGGTCTTACCTGTTACGGTAGGCGATACGGTGAATGATAGTAGCTTAGCTGCCAGTATTAAGGCGCTATATGCAACTGAAAACTTTGCTGATATTCAAAGCCGTGTCGAAGGTGGCAAGCTAAGGTTTGACGTCATTGAGCGTCCAACGATCGCTGAAGTTACCTTTGAAGGTAACAAGCTTATTCCAAAAGAAGGGCTTGAGCAGGGACTGAAGAATGCTGGACTGTCTGCTGGTGACGTGCTCAAGCAGTCTACTTTGCAAGGCGTGGCCAATGAGCTACAACAGCAATACATTAGCCAAGGTTACTACAATAGTAATATCGAAGTAGATCAAACGGTACTTGATGGTAACCGCGTAAAACTTGATGTGCGCTTTGTAGAAGGCAAGCCTGCTAAAGTTGTTGATATCAATATCATTGGTAACAAGCATTTTAGTGATGAAGAGATTAAAGACGTTTTCGCAGTAAAAGAGTCTTCATGGACGCGTCTATTATCTAAGTCTGATCGTTACGCTCAAGAAAAACTGGCAGCCAGTTTAGAGAGTTTAAAGGCGCTATATCAGAACGATGGTTATGTGCGTTTTTCAGTTGATAATGCTGTACTGAACATCAGTGAAGACAAGAGTAGTGTGTTTATCGAAGTTAGCCTAAGCGAAGGCGAACAATACCAGTTTGGCGAAGTGAACTTTTTAGGTAAACCTACCTTTGAGAATAGTGAGCTAAAAGAGCTGGTGAGCTTTGCATCTAATGAAAAATACTCGCAAGCAAAACTGGACGAAACCACTGCTTCTCTTAAAAGACGCTATGGTAACGAAGGCTATTATCTAGCTCAAATCAGACCAGTACCACGTATCAATGACGATACGAAAATGGTCGATGTCGATTACTATATCGACCCTGCACGTCCTATCTACGTTCGCCGTATCAACTTTACGGGTAATATCAAAACGCAAGACGAAGTATTACGTCGTGAAATGCGTCAGTTAGAAGGTACGCTGTCGTCCAATGACAAAATTCAGCTGTCACGCACGCGTTTGATGCGTACTGGCTTCTTTAAAAATGTCACTGTAGATGTTAAGCCAGTACCTAACCAGCCAGATCAAGTCGATGTAAACTATGTGGTTGAAGAGCAGCCTTCTGGTAGCTCAACGATTGCAGCCGGTTACTCACAAAGTGGTGGTGTGACTTTCCAGTTGGATTTGACTCAAAACAACTTTATGGGTACCGGTAACCGTGTCAAGGCTGCGCTTTCTCGTTCAGAAACACGCGACTCTTATAGCCTAGGTTATACTGATCCGTACTTTACAGAAAACGGTGTCTCTCAAGGTATCAGCGGTTACTATCGCAAAACCAAATATGATGACGACAACGTTAGTAACTATGTGACCGATTCATATGGTGCGACGTTGAACTATAGTTATCCTATTGATGAAACCAAACGCCTGAGTGCTGGCCTAAATGTAGACAACACAAAGGTTCGTGGTGGTCGTTACCTAGGTATATCTAATGTTCAAGAAATTCTAGACGAAGGCGGTACAAAAACGCCGGAAGTCGAGACTGATGGGGTTGCTAGCTTCAAGAATGACTATCAGACTTACAACCTATTGTTTGGTTGGGACTACAGCACCCTAGACCGTCCAGTATTCCCTACCAAAGGGATGAGCCATGCGATTGATGCAACTATCGGCCTTGGCGATGCTAACTATCAAAAGCTAACTTATAGCGGCAATATATATTACCCTATTTATAAAGACGTGATCGCGCGTGGTTATACTAAGCTTGGTTATGGTAATGATTTACCGTTCTATGAGAACTTCTATGCTGGTGGTTATGGCTCAGTACGTGGCTATGAATCATCTACTCTAGGACCTAAATCACAAGTTTATCTTGATGCAGTCAATGACTCAAATAATCAAACCTTCACTGCAGAAGAAGTGGGTGGTAACGCATTGGCAACGTTTGGTGCTGAATTGATTCTACCAATGCCATTTAAAGGTGATTGGGCAGATCAGGTACGTCCAGTATTGTTTGCTGAAGGTGGTCAGGTCTTTGACACCTCTGATAAAGAAGATCGTACTTTTATCAATCCTAGCAATGGGGAAGATACAGAGATTCCGTTATTAACCCAAGATAATGACTTCCGCTACAGTGCGGGTGCTGGTATTACTTGGTATACACCAATTGGTCCAATCTCACTTAGCTATGCGGTACCATTTGGTGACAAAGAAGGCGATGAGACTGAAAAAGTCCAGTTCCAGATTGGTAATACATTCTAAATTAATGACATCATTCTCATCTATTTGAGCAGTTTCAAAGATTGTCTCAAATAGACGGAAATATCATTAGAGCTTAGTAGGTCGTCAAAACGCATTGTTATTTTGGCGACCGTTTCATTTATAACCATATTTTATTAATAGTCATTATGATAACGATTGAGCAACTCATTACTCGAATTGAGCAGCGTCAGCCTATTATTAATAAGGCTGAGATTGATACTGAGCAATTGTGTCAACCATTCAGTAGCGTCGGTAGTTTGACGACGGCCAGTCAGCAGCAGTTAAGCTTTTTGGCAGATCCTCACTACATCTCTAGCTTGGCTAGCAGTGACGCAGGCGCGGTGTTGGTGACGGAAGCATATCGTGACCAAGTGCCTACCTCAGCGATAGCGCTAGTCGTCTCAAATCCATATTTGGCTTATGCCAGTGCCAGTCAGCTGTTTGCACGTCATTCTTTATCTAACGGGATTCATCCTAGTGCTGTGATTGCAGATAGTGCTGTTATTGGCGAGCAAGTCAATATCGGCCCTTTTTGCGTGATTGGTGACAATGTACAAATAGGGGCGCGTAGCTCACTCGATGCTCATGTTGTGGTTGAAGCTAATACCAGTATCGGTACCGACTGTGTGATTAAGTCGCAAGTCGTTGTCGGGCCTGAGAGTGTCATTGGCAGTCACGTTAGATTGCATGCAGGGGTAAGCATCGGATCTGAAGGGTTTGGTTTTGCTCCTACTAAAGATCCTAGTAACACAGGTTGGGAGCGTATAGCCCAGTTAGGCCGCGTCATTATTGGTGATTATGTGCGAGTTGGTAGCCAGACGTGTATCGATCGTGGTGCTATCGATGATACCGTTATTGGTAATCACGTGATTATTGATAATTTGGTACAAGTTGCCCATAACGTCCGTATCGGTGACGGTACTGCTATTGCTGCTCAAACTGGCATTGCGGGTAGTACTACGATAGGGAAGCGCTGTATAATAGGCGGCGCTGTCGGTATCACAGGTCATATTGAGATTACAGACGATGTCGTTTTGTCTGGTATGACCATGGTAACCAAATCCATTAAAACCGCTGGTTCATATTCATCTGGTACTGCTGCAATGCCGACTGCTAATTGGCGACGTGCTGCTGTACGTTTTCGTCAGCTAGGCAATAACTAATGCAAACACAAACAAATAATAAATATTCAAAACACAGCAAGGAAGCGTCATTATGAGCAATAACAATATAGATATCCCAACTGATAAAGACGTTAAAAGCTTGGCTGAGCAAGGTCTTACGCTACCATTGACGTATCATACGATTAAGCATTATTTACCGCATCGTTATCCTTTTATGCTGGTAGATCGTATTGTAGCTTGTACGCCAGGTGAGTGTATTACTGGTATCAAAAACGTGACTATTAATGAAGAGTTTTTTAATGGGCATTTTCCTGACGAGCCAATCATGCCAGGGGTATTGATGGTAGAGGCAATGGCACAGGTTTCAGGCATACTTGGGTTCATTACCGCAGGTCTGACTTCAGAAGACGGTTACCTCTATCTATTTGCAGGTGTGGATAAAGTCCGTTTTAAACGCCGTGTGATTCCTGGTGATCAGCTTATCATTCGCGCAAAAACTGTGATGCAAAGACATGGTATCTATAAGTTTGATTGTACTGTCCATGTCGAAGATGAATTGGCGGCTAGTGCGCAAATTATGATTGCACGTCAAGAGCAGCAAAAACCTGCTAACGTGAAGGGTGCTTAAGTTTTTAATAAGCCATACTGTACAAAGAGCAATATTGAAACCGCTCACTACCACTGCAATAAATAGCTACATGTAAATTCAACAACATAACTGGTATTAGCTTCGTTAGTAACACTGAAATAGCGATACTTTTTTATTATTTACTCGCATCAAATGATACAAGGGCCCATCTTATGAGTCAGATTCATCCTACAGCACTCATCTCACCGTCCGCGCAGATTGACGAGACTGCTATCATCGGGCCCTATTGTATCGTTGGTGATGAAGTATCAATTGGTGCGCATACGGTTTTGCATAGACATGTCGTTGTGACTAAACTGACTCGTATTGGCCAACACAATGAGTTTTATCAATTTGCGAGTATTGGTGAAGATCCTCAAGACTTGAAATATGCAGGTGAGCGCACTTGGCTTGAAATCGGCGATCACAATACGATTCGTGAAGCCTGTAGCTTACACCGTGGTACAGCGCAAGACGGCGAGCTGACTAAAATCGGCAGTCATAATCTACTGATGGTAAACACCCATGTCGCACATGATTGTGTTATTGGCGATCATAACGTACTGGCTAACAATGTCGGTGTAGCGGGGCATGTGACTATTGGCGACCATACCATCATCGGTGGTAACTCAGGTATTCATCAGTTTTGTACAGTAGATGACTATAGCTTGATTGGCGGAGCAAGCCTCATTCTAAAAGATGTGGCTGCATTTACGATGGTATCTGGCAATCCAGCAAAGGCTCATGGACTCAATATCGAAGGCATGCGCCGTAAAGGTTGGTCAAAAGAAACGATTAATGTATTACGTCAAGCGTACCGTACGATTTTCAGATCAGGTTTGACCACTGCACAAGCGTTGGAAGTCTTACATAGTGAGCTATTGGCTAAAGAGCCAAAAATTCAGCTACTTATTGATTCATTACAAAATAGTAGCCGCGGTGTTGTACGCTAAAGAAAGCATAACACGATTAAAGCATAACTCGATTCATGATGAGTTTGACACTTTTAATAAGCTAAATTTTTATAGAATGAAGACGAATTACGTAGAAGCCATAACTATTAGTTATGGCTTTTTATATTTATGAGCACTTGACTTTTCTGGTCGCTTAGCAGAAACTGAGCGTTTACGATATTGTAATCAATTCTTTCTTAATGTTGCTGGGCGTTTCACATCGAAGCGTTTACTAAATAGCTCAATGGTAAGGCCGACTATTTATGTTGATCAAGGAAGATTATCAGTAACGTTAATTGAAGCACGAGGACGGAAAAAATGGCTATCAATAAACAAGAACATGCCCAATGGAGCTCAAGCTTTGGCTTCGTATTGGCAGCAGTAGGCTCAGCAGTTGGTCTAGGAAACATATGGAAATTTCCATACATGGTTGGCGAAAGCGGTGGTTCAGCTTTCGTTATTGCCTATTTGTTCTGTATCGCGCTGGTCGGTTTTCCGATATTAGTTGCTGAATGGTTAATTGGTCGACGTGGTCAAAAAAACCCAGTCAATACTTTTTCAGACGTAGCAGCGACTGAAGGTAAGTCACGTAGCTGGGGCATCGTTGGTGCTACTGGTATTTTAGGTGGCTTCTTAATTCTATCGTTCTATAGTGTGATCGGTGGTTGGGCGCTTAACTATATTACTAAAGTTGCAACAGGTAGCTTTGCTGGTCAAGACAGTGATTCTGTTGCTGCAACCTTTGATGCTATGCTTGCATCAGCTGGTACATTGACGATCTGGCATACGGTATTTATGATTTTAACCGCTGTCATCGTTGGTATTGGTGTGACAAGTGGTATCGAAAAAACAGCTAAGATTTTAATGCCATTATTGGGTGTGATTCTATTCGTTATCGTCGGTTATAACGTGATGAACGGTGGATTTGGTGAAGCAGTTGCTTACCTATTTACACCAGATCTTAGCAAACTAACGGCTGATGTTATGCTTGCAGCATTAGGTCATGCATTCTTCACACTATCAATTGGTATGGGTATAATGGTTGCTTATGGTTCGTATTTGGGCCGTGAAGTAAACTTACTAAAAACAGCACGTACCGTTGTTATTTTAGATACGGTTATTGCGTTGGCTGCTGGTCTTGCCATCTTCCCAATCATCTTTAGCAATGGTCTAGATCCTGCATCAGGTCCTGGTCTTATCTTTGTAAGTTTACCAATTGCTTTCGGTAGCATGGGTGCGGGCACTATCATTGGCGCATTGTTCTTCTTGCTTATTACCTTTGCAGCTATCACCTCATCTATCTCGTTACTTGAGCCAACCGTTGAGTTATTAGAAGAGCGTACGTCGATGAGTCGTACTGTATCGACTATCGTGGCAAGTACAGTAATCTGGTTGTTAGGTATTGCAGCACTGCTATCGTTCAACCTATGGTCTGACTTTACTATCATGGGTAATGGTATCTTTGATGCATTAGATAAGCTTACTAGTAAGTTCCTATTGCCTCTAACAGGTCTGGCTGCAATTGTATTTGTTGGTTGGAAAATGGATCAACGTAACATTCAGCAAGAGCTTGGTTTATCTAATGGTACATGGCAGCTGTGGCAAATCGTTGCGAAATTCATCGCGCCAATCGCTGTTATTGTAGTATTTGTGACGTCATTGATGGGATAGTAGTCAAAATAGACTCTACTTAAATCATTAAGTGATAATCATTGAGTGATAAAAGCAGCACAGAAAAAGGGCTTAAGATTATTCTTAAGCCCTTTTTTATTTCAACAGATATCATTATACGTTCGTGAATATTAAACAGGATTAACGCAAGTTTAACTCAGGAACCGTTTGACCGCGTTTGGCATAAAACTCGCTGACAAACTCATCAAATTTATCTTGCTCGATAGCATCTCTAATACCTTGCATCAAACGTTGGTAATAGCGTAAATTATGAATAGTCGCTAACTGAGCACCTAGCATCTCTTTGCACTTGTTAAGATGGTACAGATAAGCACGGCTAAAGTTTTGGCAAGTATAGCAGTCACATTCAGGATCTAATGGGCCTTCATCATTGCGATATTGGCTATTACGAATACGTACCACACCAGCATTGTCTGAATCGCCCGTCACAAAGTAATGACCATTACGCGCGTTACGCGTTGGCATCACACAGTCGAACATATCTACACCGCGGCGTACACCTTCAACTAAATCCTCAGGCTTACCAACACCCATAAGATAGCGCGGCTTATCTGCTGGCATATCATCAGGCAGGTAGTCTAGGACGTCTATCATCTCTTCTTTAGGCTCGCCAACTGATAGACCGCCAATAGCATAACCATCGAAGCCAATCTCTAACAGGCCTTCAAGTGATTGCTGACGCAAATCAGGATACATGCTGCCTTGTACAATACCGAATAATGCGTTGGTACTGCCCAGTCTGTTGTGCTCATCGATACAGCGCTGTCCCCAACGTAACGATAGCTCTAACGACTTTTTCGCTTCATCATGAGTGGCTGGATAAGGCGTACACTCATCGAACTGCATGACGATGTCTGAGTTCAAGCTGTACTGAATTTGCATGGATTTTTCTGGTGAGAGAAATACCTTTGCGCCATCGATAGGAGATTTAAAATTTACGCCTTCTTCGGTAATTTTACGCATTGCGCCGAGGCTGAATACTTGGAAACCGCCTGAATCGGTCAAGATAGGCTTGTCCCAATGCATAAACTTATGTAAGCCACCAAATTTATCAATGACTTCAGTACCCGGACGTAACCAGAGATGGAAGGTATTGCCCAAAATAATATCAGCACCAATGGCTTCGATATCACGTGGCAGCATGCCTTTGACCGTACCATAAGTACCAACAGGCATAAAAGCAGGCGTTTGCACGTCGCCATGATTGAGATGAACCGTACCACGGCGTGCACGCGTTGCACCGCTGGCCGTTTTATGTAAGACAAATTGCATATGATAACCGCTATTTAAGCTATGAAAATGACGCTAATTATAGCATTGTTAGCGGTTTTTTGGACATATAGTCAGAGAATCACTGAACTACTACGGCGTTACTCTCCCTAAATATACTACTTGTACAATTTTTAGTTGGCTACCTTGTACCTGTTTTAGCGTTCTCTAACTATAAATACTAGGTGTTATCGATATACGCGCAATATACACTTTGGTCAATATTGATTTACCATAACCAAAAAACACAGATAGCACGCCAAAAGACACAGACAGTGCTAGAGGTCTATTGATACAGTAGAAGTTATACAGGTGAGGTAGTAATCATTGCCACACCATGCTTTTAGATGCTGGAGACATGATATGAAAAAGACAGGTTATTTATTATTAATGGGCGGATTATTGTTGATATCAGGAGGGGCTATGGCTACCGAAGAGCCGAAATATACGGTGTTGACCCAAGTAGATGACTTTGAGCTGCGTCGCTATGATGAGCAGCTAGTAGCGCAAACGTGGGTGAGTGGTGACCAAGACTCAGCAAGTCGTGAAGGATTTAAGATCTTAGCGGACTATATTTTTGGTAATAACACAGCACCAAGTGGAGACAGTAGTAAAATCAGTATGACGGCACCTGTTACGATGCAAGCTGATAATAAAAAAAGTGATAATGAGTCACAGAAAATTGCCATGACATCACCAGTCAGTATGCAACAAGACGATGGTAAGTGGCGCGTACAATTTACGATGCCTAGTAAATATACAATACAGACACTGCCTAAGCCAAACAATCCAAACGTTGAGATTGTAGAAGTGCCTGCACAGACGTACGGTGTGATTAAGTTCTCTTGGCTAGCAGGAGAAGATAAAGTAGCGGAAAAAACCGAAGCGTTGCAAACATGGATGCAAGACCAAAATTTGACGCCTACAGGCGAGCCTGTATTGGCCCGTTATAATCCACCTTGGACGCTACCATTCTTACGTCGCAATGAGGTGATAATTGCTTATCAACCTAAGTAATAACAATCCATAAAAAAAGACAGCAATCGCTGTCTTTTTTGTGCTTAATTTAAGGTATCTGAGTTAGACGTTTTGCTCACGAATGATATTAAGCATACGACGTAATGGTTCTGCTGCACCCCATAACAACTGATCACCAACGGTAAATGCACCTAGATATTCAGGGCCCATATTAAGCTTACGCAAGCGACCTAGAGCAACAGTCAAGGTGCCAGTCACGGCTACTGGCGTTAGGCGATTCATAGTAGCTTCTTTGTCATCTTCGACCAAGTCCAACCACTCGTTGCCACTGTTTTTAAGTGCAGCTTCGATTTCTTCTAGCGGAATGTCTTTTTTCAGTTTGATCGTTAAACCTTGCGCATGACAACGCATGGCACCGACGCGTACACACATGCCATCGATAGGAATCGTACTGGCTTCATCATTACCTAAGATCTTATTGGTCTCGACGCCGCCTTTCCATTCCTCTTTTGACTGTTTGTTTTCTAGCTGTGCGTCGATATAAGGAATCAAGCTACCTGCCAGTGGTACACCGAAGTATTGTGTAGGGAAGTCTGCTGAACGCTGAGTTTGAGCGATTTTTTTATCAATCTCAAGAATAGCGCTAGCAGGGTCAGCCAATTCGTCTTGAACGGCATCACGTAACACACCCATGCCACTAATTAACTCGCGCATGTTGTTTGCGCCAGAACCACTAGCAGCTTGATATGTCATGGCGCTGACCCATTCGACCCAACCTTTATTAAACAGCTCACCGATAGCCATCAACATCAATGATACGGTACAGTTACCACCGATAAAGTCTTTTTTGCCATTGGCTAGGGCACTATCAATAACGTTACGGTTGACTGGATCAAGAATGATGATGCTGTCATCTTTCATTCGCAGCGTACTTGCCGCATCAACCCAATAGCCGTTCCAACCACTATCACGCAATGGTTGATGGACTTTTGACGTATAGTCACCACCTTGGCAAGTAATCACGACATCACAAGCAGCAAGTGCGTCAATATCATGAGCGTCTTTTAGTTGGCCGGTTTCAATACCATCGAATTTTGGTGCATCGCCACCAGCATTACTGGTAGAAAAAAACACGGGTGTAATACCGTTGAAGTCATTTTCTTCCTGCATACGTTGTATTAATACTGACCCTACCATACCGCGCCAGCCTACCAAACCTACTGTTAAATCACTCATGAAGTTCAATCCTATTTACAATTATTTGTTGCATCGTCAACCGATAACAATGCCGTGAATGGCGCGAAAAAGCAAGGCGTTTTGGCTATTATTTGGCCGTTTTCCATACACTATTAACTATGTCGACTATAACTTTAAGTTATTACTATTGATGAGATGCTCGGCTATCTTGCGACCTCAAAAATATAGTGTTTAATAAATCACGCATTACATTGAATGAGCCAATATTGTAACGTTTTATGATAGTTGTCGCATAATTGAGACTCACATGTAGGCGAGAATCTTCTGAAGTGCTAAAGTAAGTCTCAAACACAATGATTCGACGTTAGTTATTTGAGGTCAGGTGAGTTAAAACCACAATATTTCTTATCAAATAAAAGCTTGACCAATATACATCATCAGCTCTATCAACATATCAATCAACGGTTAGTACCTACTTATGGATCTCTCACTATTATATTACGGCTCACAAGGTCTAGCAGGATTCATCGCCTTTGTCACAATCTGGGGCTGGTTGCCGCTGGATAACTGGTGGGTGCGCGGTGTTGAGTTTCCACGTATTCAGATAATGGTGCTTGGTATTATCGCTTGGGTCGGCATGATAGTGTTTTTCTCAGAGTGGGAATTAGGGCAGTGGCTATTGTTTGTTGTGCTGAGCGGTACGTTAGCATTTCAGCTGAGAATGGTACTGCCATATACTAAATTGTGGAAAAAAGAAGTTCAAAAGGCAAAAGATAAGCCAGAAGGGCAAGCGCATCAAATAAAAATTATGGTATCGAACGTATTGACGCCCAATGACGAAACGCAAAAGCTGGTCGATTTGGTTAAGCAAAAGCAGCCAGATATCTTAATTACATTAGAGAGTGACAAGAAATGGGAGCAAGCCTTACACCAAGTCGAGTCTGACTATCCCTACACCGTGAAAGTGCCACTAGATAATTTATATGGTATGCACTTGTATTCTAAGCTTGAGCTGATTGATCCTGAAATTAAGTATTTGATGATAGATGATATACCGTCTATTCATACACAGTTGCGTTTGCAAGGAGGCCGCGTCGTTTGGTTATATTGCTTGCATCCCATGCCGCCTAGCCCAACTGAAGCTGATAAGTCCACCACGCGTGACGCTGAGCTGCTCATGGTGGGTAAACATATAAAGGAAAACGACCAAACGGCGATACTGGCAGGTGATCTTAATGATGTCGCATGGTCAAAAACCACACGTCGTTTCCAACGTATCTCAGGACTACTAGATCCTCGTATTGGTCGACATTTTATTAATACCTTCCATGTTAAATATCCATTTCTGCGTTGGGCTTTAGATCATATCTTCCATAGTGCCTGCTTTACAGTGGTTGATATTCAGCGTATGCCATCCGTAGGATCTGATCACTTTCCTGTGATGACTACCTTGCAATATGAGCCAGAAGAAGCAAGCAAGCAAGAAGGCAATGCGCCTACGGCACAAGCAGAAGATATCCAAGAAACTGACAACAAAATCGAAGAAGGCAAGAAAGAAGGCGAAAAAGTGTCAGAAGAGCACAGACAAGAGCAGCGCAGTTTTGGTTGATAAAAGAGGCTGTTTATTAACGGTAATGCATAAAAGTGATGTAAGCATATGCTTACGCAAAATAGAGTCTTTAGCTTCTATCGGCACCAAATTCATTGGCCTATAATACATCCATCAACACAAGGATACGCATGGATGTAGTGTTGAGACAGTACCAATAAAAGTACAGGTCAGCCCGCTGTCTTATATAATACTGTTAAATGACTTAGGATGAGTCAGCACGGAAGAGAGATAATAACAATAACACGAAGTATTGAAACCCTGAACCAATCGCCCTAGGTTCGGGGTTTTTCTTTGTGTGGATTTTGGTTTAATAAAGTTTAAAATGCTTAACTCCGATATTTTTTTAAAGCTTCCAGTTAAATATCTAACTGCGCAAAACAAAGAAGGGTATATGCAATAGCATATACCCTTCTTTGTTTAAATCGATTCAGTACTTTCGCTAACTTAATACTACTAGGGCGTGTCATCAATTAAGCCAAATGACACAAGAAACCAGATAAATAGCACTCAAGAAATGACGGGCTAACTTATCATAGCGAGTAGCAATCGCACGATACTGCTTAATCTTGGCAAAGAAGTTC
>NZ_JASDCR010000023.1:0-59793 GCF_030407795.1 Psychrobacter sp. APC 3279
GTTTGCAAGGCTTAAACACTTTCGTAGTATCGCCACTCGCTATGAGAAGTTAGCGCGTAATTTTAAGTCAATGCTTTATCTGGCGTGTACTATCGTTCATTGTAAGATGAATTGAAGACACGCCCTAAGAAAGATTTCTATAAAAACACATTAATAAACAACAGAAATACATGGATCAATGAGAATTTAGACTCTAGAAAAATTTATGCTTATAACCTATGTACATATTGCTTTTATTACATTTACCTTTCTTTCACTGCTGCTAATATACAACCCACACTTGATTTGAAAATATCTGATTTAAATTTGGAAAACCTTGGCTTATCAACTTTTGCTAAAAAACATAAATATCGAGCAGGTAGACAGATTGAATTTTCCGCTCCTTCTCACTTAAAACGTTATCTCATACAGTATTTGAAACTTAGAGAGTGGGTTGATAACCTTCATCTTCCTGGAGACTGTCAAGAATACTTGTTTATGCGTATTGGAGAACATCGTCAATTAAAGCGTTTTGCACGTAGCTCTGTCAGTTCTATTGACGACAATACTCCACTTTTTAAAGGGGTTAAAAGGGTTACTGCTAGAGACATTAGAAACCTATGTGCGGAATACTACATAAAACATTCTAAAGGAAATTTGTCATTAGTAGCTAGGAAGTTGAATAACTCTTTAACTACAGTAGCTAAATCTTACACTTCGATCGATATTGAGTCTCAAGCAATAGAGATGAATCATTATCACGAAAAAATGATTACCGCAGTTCTTAGGTCTAATCGAACTAATGAACAAACTATATCTATCAAGACTTCAACTAACTATGATACGGAGAAAATACCAGCAGGATCTTGTTCTAACCTATCAGATAATGATCCTGTTAAGGCATTGGGCTTTAATAATGAAGCCCCCAACCCTTCCTGTGCTACATTTGAAAGTTGTTTGTTCTGTGAATTTTTTGCAATTCATATAGATTTTGAAGATATACATAAACTATTAAGTTTGAAGGAGGCTCTACTAAAGTCTTCTATGATTCGTGATGATCCTGAATATCATCTTCTCTCTATAGAACCATCACTATTTAGAATTGACGAGATTATCAATATTCTTAAAGGAAAAGATAATAGAGTAATTGAACTCGTTGATGATGCTGAACAAAAAATAAAAATGCAAATTTATAATGAGTATTGGGATGAGCATATAAATTTTCTCACTGTAGCCTCAGAATCTAACAGAAAAAGCTTAAGTTTATGACCAAGACAATGATGCGTGAACCCCTCGTTAAAGAGATACAACCAATATCTAAAGACCTAATCGAAAACCCATCATCTGGTTTGATTGTAACGCTTTCCAAGAGTGGAGATGCTTTATCATTATTCTCTGATGATATTTGGGACTATAGTGCTACTAGCAATTCACATAGAACTATTAATTTTAGAACTAAAATTCGGAACCTATCCTCATCTATTAATACCGACGGCAAAAAATTCAAATCAGCAGTTAAGTTTTTGAAGGTATTTACTCTCAATTGGAATTGTGAGATGAATGGATGTTCTATGTCAAAATTGAATAGTGATATAGTCGCTATATCCTTCCTAATTAGTTACTGTGTAAACAATAATATTGACTTTAATAATATATTTACTGACAGTAGTGCAATCGACTTCCTAGTAACTAATAGTTCGACGGAGAAACAAATAGGTTTGCATTTAGGCAAGATACAAAGATTTATTGATACAGCATCTGTTTTAAATCAAAGTAATTTTTGGTGTAACATGCAACCTTCAAAAGAATTTTCAAGCAAACTAAGAAAGACTAGAAAATCTTTCCCTGAGACTTCTCAAAGTCTTCAAACCATGATCATTCCTTCACGTATTTATCAGAACCTGCTAAAAGATACCATTGAAAGTTTGCAGGTTTTTAATAAGCACGCTGAGCAGATCTCATATGTTTTTTCTGCACGTACTAAAGTAAGAGATGAAGCATTAAGATTAGATCAGAGTGTACCTATGAGTAAGCTTACTAAATCACAAAAAAGCTTAATCAGATTTTATTGGCAAACTGCTTTGAAGACAGATACAAAGCTAACTAAGATTTTAGCAGAATTAACAGATTTAAACATCATCAAGAATGCTAATTGGTTAAGTTTAACAATCAGCTTAGGTCAAATACAGATGAAAAGCGCTTTTGTTATAGCTGCGTTTACAGGTATGCGTAAAAATGAATTACTATCTATCCCTTTCAACGGGCTAAGACATATTCATTCCGATACTGGGAATATACCTGTAGTATGGTCAACTACAACAAAATTGGAAAGTAATGGAGTACCAAGATTTACAAAATGGGTAACAGGTTCAATTGTTGAAGAAGCTTTTGAAGCAGCTAAATTTATCACTCAAGGAGCTTTGAACTGGTCTGCTAATAAGAGTCAGGTGGCAGAAGATGAGAGTAAGTTACCGTTGTTTTTTTCAATTGAAAATGGGAAATCTGGAAAGCCTCATCCGCATTTTGATTATGCAACAACTGCCTTAAATAGCAACCTCATTCAAAAAATAATGTCATCAGAGCACTTATTAATTTCAGAACAAGACTTAAAGGAAGTCAGTCAATTTTTATACGGCGATGAAATATCTAATAATATTAAATTAGGTAAGCCTTGGCCTTTAGGCTTTCATCAGTTTAGACGCTCCTTAGCCGTGTATGCTGCTTCTAGTGGTTATGTTTCATATCCTACTCTTAAATCCCAGCTAAAACATATAAGCATGATGATGACAGTCTATTACACGGACTCAAACTCTAGAGCGATAAATATTTTAGGCAACGGCCCTGAAGTCAAAGCTATGCAAAAGGAATGGCAGGAGGCCCAAGCAAGAGTAGAGTCAGATAATTTGCATGAATTGTTAGATAGCAGGGTGACACTAACTGGTGCAGCTGGTAAAAATCTACAAAAAAGAAAAGTAGAGAATAAGCTTCCTAAGTTCTTAGATAATAGAAATAGTACTAAGAAAGCAGTCAAAAATGGCAAAATTCGTTATCGATCTACTTTAGTTGGCGGATGTATGTCTATTAAACCTTGTGATAAAGGTGCTGGTGTATTGGCATCTGCTTGTATTAGCTGTGAAAATGCGGTGTTTTCACCAGAATCCAAAAGTATTTTGCTACAAACTAAAGATTTTTATAAGTCTCAACTCACTTTAGATATTCCAAAGCGTGTTCATCATGAATACGAAGTGAGTATTAAAAAAATAGACAGTCTTCTTTCAGTATTAGAAGTAAATCAAGAGAAATAACATGAAAACTAGCCAGGCAGAACAGGCTTATTGGGATGCTTTGAATCGTCTACAAGATGGTACAGCCAAAATTGTCAATACAAAGTCATCACGGTTTAAGTTTACTAGAGACGCTGTAGGTAGAGAGGCAGGTAAAGGAAAAGGGTATGTCCGTAATGAGAGATATCCAGAACTTTGCGAAGCAATAACAAAAGCGGAAGAAGAACGCAAAAATCGTGCTCAAGAAAAACCTAATACTTCTACTAAGTTAAAACATGAAAAAGAGCTCAAAATCAAAGCTAATTTGAAATACGACATGATAAAAGAAGAATATGACATTATAATGCAAGATTATCTTAACATTCTAAGACAGAATTTTGAACTTCAAAGAGAGTTAGCAGATTCTCCACATATAAGATTAGTGAAAAGATCTAATAAATAGCTTAATCTTGTTCCTGTTTAGCTCAAATACAATCTATGAATAAAGCCTCTCTAAAGCTTTATTTCTCATATTACGGCTATTAAGATGCCTTAAAAGTATTCCTATGAATGACGATCATTTGTGTAACAAACTAAAAATTTTATTTGAACATCTTTTTCCTACTCTAACCATAATTGGTGGAGTAGATGAACCCTACTATGAAGCGCCAAAAGCAGATACAAATGCGAAGATCTTTTTTAAAGAAAACTACCCAAGAAGCCTATTACATGAAATTGCTCATTACTGTTTGGCAGGGCAAAAACGACGCAAATTAGATGACTATGGTTACTGGTATACTGAATGTGGTAGAACAAGTGAAGAGCAAGAGCTATTTCAATTGGTTGAAGCAAGACCTCAAGGCTTAGAAAAGGCTATGTGTGAAGCTATAGGTATACATTTTTCACCTAGCTTTGATGATTTTTCAGGTCGACCGATATCAGAGGTGTTTCTAAAAAACTTAGAAGTTAATTATCAAGAGATGATTACGAATCCTCCTCCTACGGCTAGAATAGCTTTAGAAACATTAATGCATACAGATTTTTCTACGTTAAGGGATAATTAGTTTATTAACTACATATTGCAAATTCATACTTACTTAATTTTAAAATTTCAAAGCAGTCATGTGAAGTATATTCATCAGGCTACTATTCAGCCGATGATAACTATAGTAAATATTCTAGCCTTCCCAATTTTATTGAAAAAACAAAGAATATCTACTAAGAGAAGAACCAACAAAAAGTCCCGATCTATTCATCAAAAATAAAATATTGATATGTCTCGATTGTATATACACGGCTAATATAAGCTTCTTAGTGCTTTGAAAAGTGATAATTCCAATGACTCACTTAATGTACAATATCTCCTTTTATGAGGAATATTGTACATTTTTTTATCAAGAAGCTGATTTTACATCATTACAATTACTTCTTTATCAATCAATAACTTAGTAATGTACATTTATAGTTAAGAGTTTACTAGAAATCAGTCATTGGTGTGTAGCTGGTGACACTCGTAGACAACTATCTGACTTTGGCTACTGGTATGCTCCAGATGGACGATCAGCGGCGCAGCAGCAGGCATTTGAGCGTGTAGAAATCAAACCTCAAGCATTAGAGTGTCTATTTACCTTGGCGTGTGGACGAAACTTCCAAGTCTCACAAGATAATTTGTTTGCCGACTTCGACACCAGTAGTAGCACATTTGCTAGTGATGTCTATCAGCAAGTCCAAAGCTATATAGCCAAACCTAATACTCTGCCGCGTGACGCTAAGACTTTGCTGATTGCGTTACTTAGCGCTTGCACTTCTTCATCTGAGATCAGCGCTTAGTTTAAATTACTAAGTATTCCTACTTATTAACGATTTTCTACGGTTGGTAACGCCTTGCCACTAAACTTATATCTACTTTGAGCTATACTGATAACTGAAGTGGTATTTTGAAGATATCGATCTGCTTTAGTTCTAGAATAGTTTTTCTAATATATCTAGTAATTGAACTAAATCTAATTAATGAAAAATTTGTCTCAATTAAAAACCAATAATTATAAAATAAGGAACCAATATGGAAGTCTTCTATATTCATCCCGATAATCCGCAGCCACGTCTCATTGAGCAAGCCGCTGACCTATTGCGCAGAGATCAATTAATCATTTACCCAACTGATACCAGTTACGCTTTTGGTTGCCGTTTGGGTGCAAAGGATGCCCTAGCTAAGCTTAAGCAAATCCGTGAACTCGATGATAAGCATCAATTTACCTTGCTGTGCCGCGACCTAAGCGAAATTGCCAATTATGCAACAGTTGATAATGTGCAATTTAAACAGCTGAAAGCCCACACCCCTGCCCCAATTACTTTTATTCTTACTGCCACCAAAGACGTACCGAAAAAACTGGCGCATGCAAAGAAAAAAACCATTGGTATTCGTGTACCTAGTAACCCCATTGCTCAAGCATTATTAGAAGCGATGGATGAACCTATCTTAACCAGCTCACTGATTTTGCCTAATCGAGACGATATTTTGGATGACCCATTTGAGATTGAAGATTTGCTAGGCAATCAAATCGACGGTCTCATCAATGCAGGTATAAAGACAACCAAGCTTACTACTATCGTGGATATGACTAGCAGCGTTCCTGAAGTTATCAGGCAAGGTGCGGCCAATGTCGATTCGTTATTACTTTAAACAGCTAATTATTGCTTTAAACAGCTACTAGTATATTTAGTCAAATTTAAGACAAAAAAAAGCTCCAATTGAATTGGAGCTTTTTTATGGAATATGTCTTAGGTGTAAAACTAGTCACGATCAACCAATTCTACATAAGCCATTGGCGCATTGTCACCATCACGGTAACCGCATTTTACGATACGCAAATAACCACCTGGACGCGTCTGGTAACGAGGACCTAACGTGCCAAATAATTTGCCTACCATAGCTTTGCTACGCATACGGCTGAATGCTAAACGACGGTTAGCAACGCTGTCTTCTTTAGCCATAGTGATCAATGGCTCGGCAACGCGACGTAGTTCTTTAGCTTTTGGTAAAGTTGTTTTGATCAGTTCATGCTCAAATAATGAGTTAGTCATGTTCTGAAACATTGCCTTACGATGACTGCCGGTACGACCCAGCTTGACTCCACTCTTACGATGGCGCATAGTCAAAAATCCTTAAAGTTTAACGGCTACGATAAGAAAAGCGATCATCAACACGTAAATCAGCTGGTGGCCAGTTATCTAGGCGCATACCGAGCTCTAAATCTTTAGACGCTAATACGTCCTTGATTTCTGTCAATGATTTCTTACCAAGATTTGGGGTTTTTAGAAGTTCAGTCTCTGAACGCTGTACCAAATCACCGATATAGTAAATGTTTTCAGCTTTCAAGCAGTTGGCTGAGCGAACCGTTAGTTCAAGATCGTCCACAGGGCGTAATAGCACCGGATCAACCTCTTCTTTCTCTTTCACAGGCTCAGGCGCTTCTTCAGCTTCTAGGTCAACAAAGATAGAAATCTGTTGTTGTAAAATAGTGGCTGCTTTACGAATTGCTTCTTCTGGATCTATAGTGCCATTAGTTTCAAGCTCAATGATAAGACGATCAAGATCAGTACGCTGCTCTACACGAGCGTTCTCAACCTGATAAGCAACACGAAGCACAGGACTAAAACTTGCATCAAGCTTTAAGCGTCCAATTGCTTTAGTATCACCATCTTCACGGCGCTGGTTTGCTGGCTCATATCCACGACCCATCACTACACGCAAACGCATCTTAAGATGACCACGATCGCTCAATGTACCCAAGACCAATTCTGGATTGATGATGTCAACATTGTGCGGCAACGCGATGTCTGCAGCAGTAATAGTGCCTGGACCTTGTTTATCCAAGGTCAAAAATACTTCATTTTGGTCATGAAGCGTAATTGCTAAGCCTTTTAGGTTCAAAAGCAAATCAAGTACGTCTTCTTGCAGGCCTTCAAGCGTTGAGTATTCATGGTCAACACCATCAATCTCAGCTTCAATGACTGCAGCACCAGGTAATGAAGATAACAAGATGCGACGTAGAGCATTACCTAGGGTATGCCCAAAGCCGCGTTCTAACGGTTCGAGCGTGACTTTCGCAATCGTTTCGTTAACCGTATCCACATTAATGGCATTCGGCGTTAGAAACTCAGTTGCATTTAGCATCATGATGTCACCTCGATTTATTAAACTGGTTTAATTAACGTTAATTGCTCAATGCCATTTTCATAACATTGAGCATTACGTCATTACTTAGAGTATAGCTCAACGATCAAGCTTTCGTTGATTTCAGCAGGTAGATCAATACGATCAGGCGCATGTTTAAACGTGCCTTGTAGTTTGCTGTGGTCAACATCAAGCCATTCTGGAATACCACGTTGTGTCGCTAATTCGATAGCGTTTTTAATACGTAGCTGTTCGCGAGATTTCTCTTGGATAGCGATGACATCACCATCTTGAAGCTGAATTGAAGGAATATTCACACGAACAAACTCATCACGGCCAGCTTTTTTTACCATAACAGTACGATGACTGACTAGCTGACGTGCTTCTGCGCGAGTTGAGCCAAAGCCCATGCGATATACAACGTTATCTAGACGACTCTCAAGCATAGCTAACAAGTTTTCACCAGTAGCACCGCGCTTACGAGCAGCTTCTTTATAGTAATTAGCAAACTGACGCTCTAATACACCGTAGATACGCTTAACTTTTTGCTTTTCACGCAACTGTAGAGCATATTCTGAGGTCTTGTTACGGCTTACACCGTGTTGACCTGGTGGACGACCAGCTTTCTTCGTTTTTACGTCATACGGTTTAACGCCAGACTTAAGACTTAAGTCAGTGCCTTCACGACGTGATAATTTAAGTTTTGGTCCAATATAACGGGCCATTGTTATGTCTCCTATAAGCTTTTGGGATAAAAAGCTTCGTCTTTAATATTAGACGCGGCGCTTTTTCGGCGCACGGCAACCATTGTGTGGGATTGGGGTTACATCAGAGATGCTGTTAACTTTATAACCCAATGCACCTAGTGCTCTTACCGCAGACTCACGACCCGGTCCTGGTCCTTTGACCAAAACGTCGATATTCTTAACACCATATTCTTGAGCCGCTTTACCAGCGACTTCAGCTGCAACCTGAGCTGCAAATGGTGTAGATTTACGTGAACCACGGAAGCCTTGTCCACCTGAAGTGGCCCAAGCCAATGCATTACCTTGACGATCGGTAATCGTAACAATGGTGTTATTAAAAGACGCATGGATATGGGCGATGCCCTCCGATACTGAACGACGAGTCACCTTTTTGCGACTACGAGTGTCTTTTGCCATCTTTTAGCTTCCTAAGTTAATTATCTTTTGAGAGGACGTGTCGGACCCTTGCGAGTACGAGCGTTGTTCTTGGTGTTCTGACCTCTAACTGGTAGGTTACGACGATGGCGGATGCCACGGTAACAACCAAGATCAACTAAACGCTTAATATTCATTGAAACTTCACGACGAAGGTCACCTTCAGTCATGTAGTTTGCAACTTGTGCACGGATAGCATCTAACTGTGTATCATCTAACTGACTGACTTTAGTAGTAGGGGCGATGCCAACTGCTTCTAAGATTTTCTGAGCAGTGGTACGACCTACACCAAAGATGTAAGTTAGTGAAATAACAGCATGCTTATTATCCGGAATGTTTACGCCGGCAATACGAGCCATTGATTTCTCTCCATTAAAGAAAAATAAGCGTTATCTAGCGATAAGGCTTTACTCTTCAGATTTGTTGCTGTTAATACTAGAGCTTCTATAGTCATTATCGATGTTTTGACTATAAGTCTACTCATCGATTCTATTATAAAAGATTTTGTATAAACACGGCAAGTGGCGGATGATATCGCATCCGCCGTTATTTTTCAAGTATTAATTTAATTAGCAGTGAAAACTAAACGTTTTCTAATACTAAAGATTAACCTTGACGTTGCTTGTGGCGAGGTTCTGCTGTACAAATAATATGTACACGGCCTTTACGGCGCACAACTTTACAGCTACCACAAATCTTTTTAACTGATGCTTGAACTTTCATAGCATGCTCCTTGAAATATCGTACCGCTCATTTAAGGTTGAGTGGGCGATTGAATTAACGTCTGATCATGATATTGATGGGTCATCAAATGCGCTTGAATCTGCGAGATGAAGTCCATTACCACAACCACCATAATCAGTAAAGACGTACCACCGAGTTGAAACGGCACACCAAACGATGACTGGACGACCATTGGCATTAAACAAATAACCGTCATATACATCGCGCCAATAAAGGTCAGTCGGTTTAATACATGATCGAGGTAACGCTGAGTTTGTTGTCCTGGGCGAATACCTGGGATATACGCACCACTACGTTTAAGGTTCTCTGCTACTTCACGCGGACTAAATACCAATGCCGTATAAAAATAACAGAAGAAGATAATCATTGCGCCAAACAGTACTAAATATAGCGGCTGTCCTGGAGACAGTACCAATGCCATATTTTGAAGTATTTTCTGTACAAAGGTAGGATCAGTCGATTGACCAACCCACTGCCCTAAACTTGCAGGAAACAATAACAAAGAACTGGCAAAAATAGCGGGGATAACCCCTGCCATATTTAGCTTAAGCGGCAAATGTGATTGCTGCTGAGCATAAATTTTGCGGCCTTGTTGCTGTTTTTGTGCATAGTTCACAGGAACACGGCGTTGAGCACGTTCAATATAAACGATACCCGCAGTAACCGCGATACCTAGCAGTACAAAAATAAATAGCACAATCAAGTTCATCTGACCTTGATTGACCTGTTCAATAGACTGCGAAATCATACCTGGCGTACCAGCCACAATACTCGCAAAAATGAGCATTGAAATACCATTACCTACGCCGCGCTCTGTAATCTGCTCACCAAGCCACATTAAGAACATTGCGCCTGCTACTAAAGAAGTAACAGCTGGAATATAAAAGGTAAGACCAGTAGATAAAGTAAGGTTTTGGCTGATTAAGCCGGCACACATTCCTAATGACTGTACTAGTGCTAAAGCAAGTGTTCCCTGACGGGTATACTTGTTTAGCTTGCGTCGTCCCGCTTCACCTTCTTTTTTGAGGGCTTCAAGCGATGGCAATACTGCAGACATCATCTGTACGATAATCGATGCTGAGATATATGGCATAATGCCAAGTGCCATGATAGACATACGCTCTAGCGCACCACCTGAGAACATATTAAACATGCTCAAAATGGTGTTTTCGTTGCGCGAAAACAGATCAGCCAAGTTAACTGGGTTGATACCCGGAACTGGAATATGTGACCCTAAACGATAAACAATCAATGCGCCGATTAAAAATAATAAACGCGTCCATAACTCATCATACTTACGTATAAATGCGAATGGATTAAGCGGTATACCAGCCGATGACATTGATTGTTTTGACACGTTACTACTCCTCGATGCTACCACCAGCAGCTTCGATAGCTTGCTTAGCACCTTTAGTCACTTTAATACCTTTGAAAGTATAAGCTTTAGTGACTTCGCCTGATAGCATTACACGAGCACGTTTCATATCGTGACGGATAAGGTTAGCAGCTTTAAGTGTTTCAAGGCTAACTACATCGCCTTCAATTTTATTCAGTTCAGAAAGACGTACTTCAGCAGTCTTCATAGCCAGTTTACTGGTAAAACCAAATTTTGGTAGACGGCGATATAAAGGCATCTGACCACCTTCAAATCCTGAGCGAATGCTAGAACCTGAACGAGATTTCTGACCTTTTACACCACGACCACCAGTCTTACCAAGACCTGAACCGATACCACGACCACGACGTTGGGCAGTTTTCTTTGCGCCAACACCTGGTGATAATTCATTTAATCTAAGACCCATTACGCTTCCTCCACTTTTACCATGTAGTTAACGCGATTGACCATACCACGAGTCGAAGGAGTATCTTCTACTACTACAGTATGATTAATACGGCGTAAACCCAATCCTTTCAAGCTCGCTTTGTGGCTCTTTAGGCGATGGGCACCCGATTTAAATTGAGTGACTTTCATTTTTTTCATCGTAACTCACCTAGTCTAAGTTAACCCAAGATTTCGTCTACAGATTTACCACGTTTAGCTGCCATCTTCTCTGGAGTTGACATATCACGTAAACCGTTAAACGTTGCGCGAACAACGTTAGCAGTATTGGTAGAACCATAACATTTAGTCAAAACATCTTTGACACCAGCAACTTCTAATACAGCACGCATTGCGCCACCAGCGATTACGCCAGTACCTTCAGATGCAGGTTGCATGTAGACTTTACTAGCACCATGACGTGCTTTGATTGGATGATGCAAAGTTGCATCATTTAGCTCAACAGTAATCATATTACGTTTGGCAGCTTCTAGTGCTTTTTGGATAGCAGCTGGCACTTCACGTGCTTTACCGCGACCAAAACCTACACGACCATTGCCATCGCCCACTACAGTCAATGCAGTGAAAGAGAAAATACGACCACCTTTAACAACTTTCGCTACGCGATCAACGGTAACTAAGCGTTCTACTAGACCGTCAGTCTGTTCATTTTTATCATTTTTATCATTTCTAGCCATGATTAAAACTCCAATCCGTTTTCGCGAGCAGCTTCTGCTAAAGCTTTAACTCGACCATGATATTTGAAACCACTACGGTCAAAGGCAACTTTAGTAATGCCAGCTGCTTTTGCGCGTTCTGCGATCATTTGGCCTACAGACGTTGCTGAATCAGCATTACCAGTCGCGCCTGAACGCAAGCTGCTGTCTAAGGTAGATGCCTGAGCAATCACTTCACCACCATTTGGAGAGATAATCTGGGCATAAATATGTTTTGACGTGCGGTTAACCGTTAAGCGATGAACGCCTAAGAAACGGATATGCGCGCGTGTTTTCTTAGCTCGACGCAGACGAGCTGCTTTTTTATCAAACATTTCAACTCACCTTATTTTTTCTTAGCTTCTTTGCGAATCACATGCTCGTCACTATAACGAATACCTTTACCTTTATAAGGCTCAGGTGGGCGGAAACCACGGATGTTGGCGGCTGCTTGACCAAGCTGCTGTTTATTGTTTGATTTCAAAACAATTTCAGTTTGCGTTGGTGTTTCAGCTGATACACCTTCAGGTAACGTATACTCTACTGGATGAGAATAACCAACGTTCAAGGTTACCTTGTTACCAGTAACTTGCGCGCGATAACCAACACCAATCAACTGAAGACGTCTTTCAAAGCCTTCATTTACGCCAGTAACATAGTTGTTAACAAGAGCGCGCATGGTGCCAGTGTGCATCATAGCTTCTTTTGAATCGACTGTAGGTGAGAAAATGATAGCATCATCTTCCTGTTTCAGCTCGACCAATTCATGCAGGCGTAAAGACATAGAACCGTTCTTGCCTTTAACTTCGACCTGCCGATCGTTCAAAGTAACGCTTACGCCGTTTGGCAGCGTCACTGGGGCTTTAGCCACACGAGACATAGGAATATTCCTTAAAAAATTTAACTTCTTTATATTAGCGAAAAAACTAACAGGCTAAAAAGCGTGTTAGTTTAGCATAGTTGACTGTGTTAGACATCTATCAATTCAAAATAATTTAATATTACTCAATCAATAGAAGCCTAACAACCATCAAATAGACTTCATCGTCGTATAGCTTACGCTACAAATGCGACGATTTCACCACCGATACCAGCAGCGCGTGCAGCACGATCGCTCATGATACCTTGGCTAGTAGATACGATAGCAACACCCATACCTTGCTTAACAGTAGGGATTTCGTCTTTACCGCGGAACTGGCGTAAACCAGGACGGCTATAACGTTGAATAGTTTCGATGACAGCACGGCCTTCGAAGTATTTCAATTCAATAGTAAGGGTTGCTTTGTTGTTTTCTTGCTCAGTAACAACGGCGCTTGCCACATAACCTTCGCTAACTAGCAAATCAGCAATTGATTTACGTAATTTAGAGCTCGGCATTGCTACCGATACTTTGTTAGCCATTTGTGCGTTACGGATACGGGTTAGCATATCCCCAACGGTATCTTGCATACTCATATAGTTACTCCTTACCAGCTTGCTTTACGAACACCAGGCACATCGCCTTGCATGACACGCTCACGCAGCATATTGCGTGACAAGCCAAACTTGCGGAAGTAACCGTGAGGACGACCGGTGATAGCACAACGATTACGCAGACGTACTGGTGATGAGTTGCGTGGAAGAGCTTGTAGCTCTAACATCGCTTCCATACGAGTTTCGTCACTTGCAGTCATATCACTGATAGTTTCTTTTAGCTTGATACGCTTTTCAGCATATTTAGCAACCATTTTTTCGCGCTTTAATTCGCGGTTAATCATGCTCTTCTTTGCCATAACGTCTTTACCTTATTTAAATGGGAAGCCGAATGCTTTAAGCAACGCACGACCTTCTTCATCAGATTGAGCTGACGTGGTGATTGTCACATCCATACCACGGATACGATCAATCTTGTCAAAATCTACTTCTGGGAATACGATTTGTTCTTTGATACCCAATGAGTAGTTACCACGTCCGTCAAAGGCTTTAGGTGAAAAACCGCGGAAATCACGAATACGAGGAATTGCAATGGCAACGAGACGATCTAAAAATTCGTACATTTGCTCACCGCGTAGCGTTACTTTACAGCCAATTGGCCATTCTTCACGAATCTTAAAGCCAGCAACTGATTTACGCGCTTTGGTGACAACAGGTTTTTGACCAGCAATCGCAGTCATATCAGCTACAGCACCTTCCAACAATTTCTTGTCTTGAGACGCGCCGCCTACACCCATGTTAAGTGTGATTTTAGTGATTTTAGGCACTTGCATCACATTGTCCAAACCAAGATCTTCTTTGATTTGCTGCTTTAATTTATCGTTATATAAAGATTTTAATCTTGCCATTACCATTACACCCTTAGTGTCTTACGCAGTCGCCACTACTTCACCGTTTGAACGATAGACGCGTTGTTTCTTGCCGTCTTCGCCAAACTGATAAGTAATACGGTCTGCTTTTTGGGTTTGCGCATTTAAGATTGCGACATTTGAGATATGCAGAAAAGCTTCTTGCTTAAGAATGCCACCTTCAACGCCAGTTGCCTGATTTGGCTTCTGGTGTTTAGTAACAATATTAATGCCTTCAACTTTAATACGATCGTTTTTTACAGCTTGTACAGTACCTTGCTTGCCTTTGTCTTTCCCAGCAATCACGATAACTGTATCGCCTTTACGTAATTTTGACATGGATTACCTCACAATACTTCTGGTGCTAGTGATACAATTTTCATAAACTGATCACCACGTAGTTCACGAGTTACCGGTCCAAAAATACGAGTTGCAATCGGCGCTTTGTTTTGGTTCAACAATACCGCAGCATTGTCGTCAAAACGTAACACAGAACCATCTGGACGACGAACGCCTTTTTTGGTACGTACAACTACTGCATTCATCACGTCGCCTTTTTTAACACGACCACGAGGAATGGCTTCTTTAACCGTTACTTTAATAATGTCGCCAACTGATGCATAACGACGATGAGAACCACCCAGTACTTTAATGCACTGAACTCGCCTTGCACCGCTATTGTCTGCAACTTCCAGCATTGACTCAACCTGAATCATAGCGTTACTCCACACGTATGAGCAATAAAAACCAGTTGCTGCCGCTAGCACAGAATGAGTAGGACGGCATTTTAATATAAATAACCGCGACTTACTCTTAATGTGAGTGATATACGCTCGGCGCAATCAGCATCCTTAAAAAGGCGGCTATTTTAACAGCTTCTGGCTTTTAATGCAATTTACTTAGATTTTTTCTACTTTTTCAACCACATCAACTAAAGTCCAAGACTTAGTTTTTGAGATTGGACGCGTTTCTTTGATGCGGACAAGGTCGCCTTGTTGGCAAACGTTATTCTCATCATGAGCTTTGATTTTCGTAGAACGACGAAGCTGCTTGCCATACAAAGGATGACGAACCAGACGCTCAATCAAAACTGTGATGGACTTGTCCATCTTGTCGCTGACAACTCGTCCTGTCAATACGCTAGCATTGGTAGCTGTTTGATTGTTATCGCTCATGAGTCGCCTCGTTGTTTCTCGTTAATCAAAGTCTGAAGCTGGGCAATCGTGCGACGATTGGCTCTAACTTCATGGGTATTACCCAACTGACCAGTTGCTTTAGCCATACGAATACGGAAAGCATCAAGTTGCTTTTCATCAAGTAACTGGGTCAGTTCTTCTAATGATTTATCACGTAATTCACTGATCTTCATTACATTATCGTCCGCTTAACAATGGTAGTTTTAAAGGGCAATTTTGCTGCAGCGAGCGTTAATGCATCACGAGCAAGCTCTTCAGATACCCCTTCAATTTCATATAGCACTTTACCAGGTTTGATTTCGCATACCCAATATTCTACTGGACCTTTACCTTTACCCATACGTACTTCTAATGGTTTGTTGGTAATTGGTTTGTCAGGGAATACACGAATCCAAATCTTACCGCCACGCTTAATTTTACGAGTGATGGTACGACGTGCTGCTTCGATTTGACGAGCTGTCATACGACCACGCGTCAATGATTTTAGACCAATTTGTCCGAATGCAACGGTGCTTCCACGATGAGCTAGCCCAGTGTTACGACCTTTGTGCATTTTACGAAACTTGGTACGTTTTGGCTGTAACATAGTTTAACCTCTGTCTGAGTTTCGACGGTTTCCACGACCACGGCGTTTTGGCGCACGAGTCTGCTCTTCTTTGACGGGATTATATACACTGTTCATACCGTCAAGGATTTCGCCACGGAAAATCCAAACTTTAACACCGATGGTGCCGTAAGTTGTCTCTGCACGAATTGACGAGTAGTCAATATCAGCACGGAGTGTATGCAATGGCACACGACCTTCACGGTACCATTCACTACGAGCAATCTCAGCACCGCCTAGACGGCCAGACAGCTCAACCTTGATACCTTTAGCACCAGAACGCATGCTGTTCTGTACCGCGCGTTTCATCGCACGACGGAACATAACACGACGCTCAAGCTGGCTACCAATGCCGTCTGCTACCAAACGTGCATCAAGGTCAGGTGACGTGATTTCTTCAATGTTGACCTGAGCAGGTACGCCCATAATTTTGGTCAATTCTTTTTGAAGTCTTTCGATATCTTCGCCTTTCTTACCGATAACAATACCAGGACGCGCAGTGGCGATGGTAATCTTAGCAGCGCCAGTAGGACGCTCGATCATGATGTTGCTGATCATAGCGTTGTCTAGCTTTTTGCGTAGATATTCACGAACTTGAATGTCGTTGATTAGGTATTCTGAGTATTGTTTAGGGTTAGCATACCAGTTTGCGTTATGCTTTTTTACAACACCAAGACGAATTCCGATTGGATGTACTTTTTGACCCATAACTTATTCTCCTACCTTTATAGTGATGTGACAAGTACGCTTGCTGATACGATCAGCACGGCCTTTGGCACGTGGTAGGATACGTTTTAGCGTAATGCCTTCATCAACATAGATAGTAGCGACTTTTAGGTCGTCAATATCTAAGCCGTGATTATGTTCGGCATTGGCGATGGCTGAGTTAAGGCATTTCTTAACAAACACAGCGCCTTTTTTATTGCTATACGTTAGGATATCCAAAGCACGCTCAATAGATTTGCCACGAACTTCATCAGCAACGAGTCTAACTTTTTGTGCCGATATGGCGGCACCGCGTAATTTTGCAGTTACTTCCATGGTAAGCACCTTATCTCTTAGCTTTTTTGTCAATGCCGTGACCACGATACGTACGAGTCGGGGCAAATTCACCTAGTTTATGACCAACCATCTGCTCGCTCACGATAACCGGTACATGAGTACGGCCGTTGTGAACAGATAAAGTTAGGCCAACCATTTGTGGCAGAATCATCGAGCGGCGCGACCAAGTCTTAATTGGCTTGCGTGAGTTGGTGTCTAATGCATTCTCAACTTTAGCAAACAAGTGCGCGTCTATGAATGGACCTTTTTTCAATGAACGAGGCATGAAATTCTTCCTTTATTTCTTCTTGGCGCGACGGCGGATGATCATGTTGTCAGTACGCTTATTGTGACGCGTTTTAAGTCCTTTAGACTTCTGACCCCAAGGGCTGGTTGGATGGCGACCTTTGTTACGACCTTCACCACCACCGTGTGGGTGATCAACCGGGTTCATAGCGACACCACGAACAGAAGGACGAACACCACGCCAACGTGAAGCACCGGCTTTACCAAGTGATTTCAAGTTGTTTTCAGTGTTAGAAACTTCACCAATAACAGCGCGGCAATTTACGTGTACACGGCGAGTTTCGCCAGAACGCATACGTAGAATAGCATAAACACCGTCACGACCTAGTAACTGAACGCTAGCACCCGCAGAACGAGCCATCTGTGCACCTTTACCGATTTTAAGCTCGATATTGTGAATCACAGTACCCAATGGGATGTTTTTTAGCGGTAAGCAGTTACCTGGACGAATTGGAGAAGTCTCGCCTGACATTACTGTATCACCAACTACTTGTTTTTTAGCAGCGATAATGTAACGACGTTCGCCATCAGCATACTTAAGTAGAGCAATATGAGCAGTACGGTTAGGATCGTATTCGATACGCTCTACCGTTGCTGGGATATTGTCTTTAGTACGTTTGAAATCGATAATGCGATAATGTTGCTTATGACCACCGCCAATGTGACGAGTAGTAATGCGGCCATTATTGTTACGACCACCTGACTTGCTTTTTGATTCTAGAAGTGCTGCAAACGGACGACCTTTGTACAGGTGTGGATGCACTACTTTTTCAACAAAACGACGGCCTGGTGATGTTGGCTTTGCTCTTACGATAGGCATGAGTGTAATCCTTATTCGTTATTCGCTGTTTCACTAGTAGAATCAGTAGTATTCGCTACTTCTTCACCAGCATCAGCCATTTGTACATCTTGACCAGCTTTTAAGGTAACATAGGCTTTTTTGTAGTCGTTACGACGGCCGATGCTTTTACCAAAACGCTTTGTCTTACCTTTAACATTCAAAGTGTTTACTTTAGTAACTTCAACACCTTCAAACATCAACTCAACTGCTTTCTTGACTTCAAGCTTAGTAGCATTAGAATCAATTTTAAATACCTGCACACCAAGTGAGTCGCCAAGCATTTGAGATTTTTCTGAGAATACAGGCCCTCTTAAGACCTGATAAAGTCTTGCGTTATTCATGCTAGTGCTTCCTCAAATTGTTTCGCAGCTTCAACTGACATGATCACTTTATCAAATGCGATCAAGCTCACTGGGTCCACTTCATTTGTACCAAGTACATTGACGTGTGGAATGTTGCGAGCAGCTAAGTATAAGTTTTCATCAACTTCTTTAGTAACGATTAGTGCACGAGGTGCATTCAAATCGTTCAACTTAGCAATCAGTTCTTTGGTTTTCGGCCCAGAAACGCTCAACTCTTCTACCAAAATCAGACGCTCTTGACGAATCAATTCTGCTAGGATGCACTGCATCGCACCGCGATACATTTTACGGTTTACTTTCTGTGACCAATCTTGTGGTTTTGCAGCGAATGCACGACCACCTGAACGCCAGATTGGGCTACGAATAGAACCCGCACGAGCGCGACCAGTACCTTTTTGGCGCCATGGCTTAATACCACCGCCAGAAACTTCGGCACGTGTTTTTTGTGCGCGTGTACCTTGGCGAGCACCAGCTAAATAAGCGGTGACGACTTGATGCACTAGTGCTTCGTTGAATTCACGACCAAATGCCGTATCAGAAAGCTCAACCGCCGCACCTGTAACTGTTTTTAAATCCACGTTAATCCCCTTGCTTAGGCTTTGACTGACGGACGTACGATAACATCGCCACCGGTGGCACCTGGGATAGCACCCTTGATGACAAGTAACCCTTTTTCGGCATCAACCGAAATCACTTCTAGGCCTTGAACGGTAACACGTTTGTTACCCATCTGACCCGCCATCTTCTTGCCTTTGAATACTTTACCTGGTGACTGGTTTTGACCAGTTGAACCATGCGCACGATGAGACACTGAGTTACCATGAGTAGCATCTTGCATACTAAAGTTGTGACGCTTAACAGGGCCTTGGAAACCTTTACCTTTGCTCTGTCCTGTCACATCAACCATCTGACCTTGTTCGAACAAGTCAGCTAGAATCTCGCCACCAATCTCACGACCTTCAAGATCGCTTTCGTTGGCACGGAATTCCCAAACACCACGGCCAGCTTTAACACCAGCTTTAGCGAAGTGACCCTTTTGTGCAGCTGTTACGCGGCTGTCACGACGAGTACCTGTGGTAATTTGGATGGCTTGATAACCATCTACATCAGTATTTTTTACTTGAGTAATGCGGTTTGCATCGACCTCAACAACTGTTACAGGGATAGATGCGCCTGTTTCAGTGAAGACACGGGTCATGCCGCACTTTTTACCGACTAAACCGATCGCCATTTTAGACCTCTTTATATCTTATATTAATGGGTTGGGTGTTTAATGTGCATTAACCCAAAGCAATTTGAACGTCAACACCCGCCGCTAAATCTAATTTCATTAGCGCATCCACAGTTTTGTCAGTTGGCTGAACGATATCAACCATACGCTTATGAGTACGGATTTCGTACTGGTCACGAGCGTCTTTGTTAACGTGTGGTGAGGTTAGAACGTTGAAGCGCTCAATGCGAGTCGGCAACGGTACAGGACCACAAACTTGCGCACCGGTGCGCTTTGCAGTATCAACAATCTCTTGTGCAGATTGATCAATCAGACGATGATCAAAAGACTTAAGACGGATACGGATTCTCTGGTTAGCCATGCCAGCAAGCTCCTAATATGTGCCTTTGTCATTCTTGCGTCGCAAGACCATGATCAAAAGCAGTTTGGTTAAATATTCACTTAAAGCGGCCTTCTGTTCTTAACCAGAATGAGTTCTTTATCCGAACTTATAGCGTGCCAAAAGCAAAATAGTTTAAAGCCCCGCCAACCCTCCTATTAATTGGAAAGTAGCAAAGGCATAATGAAATAGTGCTAGAAACGATGCTCTAGCTGTCATAGCGCCAGCTTTTTTTATTCAGCTGCGCATATATAATTCAGTGGTGTATATTATACATAGTATTTTAGGTATTGCAAGAGCAATCTCTAGTATCATTAGAGATGCTCCTTCTTAGACTGGTTACTAACCATACAAACATTTTCATCTAGAACTATCATTTGTTTTGAATAAAATTAATCTAAAACAATATCATACTGCTCTTGGGTATATAGGTTCTCTACATCAAAAGTAATCACCCTACCCAGTAAATACTCTAAATCGGCCACTGTGTCTGACTCTGTCGTAAGCAGTAAGTCAATGACTGCCGCATGAGCCACCACTGTGAACTTTTTGGGAGAATTATAAGTGCGTGCGCAGCGCATAATCTCACGGAAAATCTCAAAGCAAACGGTTTCTGCGGTTTTAACAAACCCTCGTCCTTGGCAAGTCGAGCACGGCTCACAAAGCTGTTGGCCTAATGATTCACGCGTGCGCTTACGTGTCATCTCTACCAGTCCAAGCTCACTAACCTGCGTAATCTTTGTTTTTGCATAATCTTGAGTAAGCTGCGCCTGTAAGCTCTCAAGCACGTCATCTTTATGCTGCTGCTCAAGCATATCGATAAAATCTAGAATAATAATGCCGCCTAGATTACGTAGTCGTAGCTGACGGGCGATAGCATGTGTGGCTTCTAGATTAGTCTTATAGACCGTATCCTCTAATGAGCGACCGCCCACAAAAGAGCCTGTGTTAACATCAATCGTGGTCATTGCTTCCGTCTGATCAATAATCAGATAACCGCCAGATTTTAGATCGACACGGCGTTTTAATGCATCACGCAAGTCGTCCTCGACACGGTGTACATCAAATAGCGACTGCTCTGCAGTGTAATGCACAATTCGATCATAGACGAATGGAACAAACTCTTTGGCAAAGTATCTGACTTGCTCATAAATCTGCGTATTATCAATGATGACTTTTTCAGTATCAGCGTGAACCAAGTCACGGATAGAACGTAATGGTAATGACAGTTCTTGATAGATCAGCTCTGAGCTCTGATGATGATTAATCTCTTGGCGACGAGCACAGATAGTACGCCACAGCTGCAATAGGTAATAGATGTCCTCTTCTAGCTTATCGACAGGCACACGCTCAGCAGCGGTACGGGCAATCAGTCCACCTTTTAGATTGACCGTTTGCATTAGGCTACTAAGCTCATTCTTTAATCGGCTACGCTCTTCTTCGCCATCAATACGCTGCGATATACCAATATGATCACTCGATGGCAAATATACTAGATAACGTGATGGTAGTGAGATGTTGGTCGTTAGACGAGCACCTTTGCTCCCTAACTGATCTTTGGTTACCTGTACCAAAATACGCTGACTTTCATGTAGGCGATGCTGAATCAATGTTTTAGACGCTGGTACTATTTCTGTGCTTTGCGCACTGACAATAGGCGGTGTCACAGCCAAGCTATCAGCAGCAGCATTGGTAGTCGCATCGTCCTCATTTATCTCGTGCTTAGTGGCCTTAGCCGCTTTGTTTTTTTCTGCAACGGGGCGTGGTTCACGCTGCATATCGTTGACATGTAGAAATGCGGTCCGTGATTGACCAATATCTACGAAGGCTGCCTGCATACCAGGAAGGACACGTACGACCGTCCCCAGATAGATATTGCCGACCAACCCCAGTTTGTGATGTCGTTCAATATAAATCTCGCCCAAAATACCATTGTCTAAAACCGCAACACGGGATTCCATTGGACTAATATTAATCAGCAGCTCTTCGGACATAGTTTTTTCTCTTATCTCTCAGCTTTCTTATTAGACGGTCATCGCCTATTAGATTGACAGTGTAACAAATGCGACTTGCTCTTGCCCATTACCCTACCGTGTCATTATGTGCATATCCCATTATAACGGGTTGACTGTGTCCATACTGCCTTCTGTCATTTCTTTGATTAGTGCCAGTGTTTGTGCCAGTGGCAGACCAACGACATTGGTATAGCTGCCATTAATACGACTGACCCATGTAGCACCCAGTCCTTGAATGCCATATCCACCTGCTTTATCAGCAGGTTCGCCACTATTCCAGTAGTCGCTCATCATCTGTGTCGTCAGTGGTATAAAAGTCACTTCCGTACGTTCAGTGATTCGCTGCTGGTTAATAATTTGCAAGCACTGTGTAGGTTCTGATGGGCTTGGTTCTGCTATAGGCAATGGCTGTACTTGAGTCGCTTGAACGGCAGTCCATACTTCGTGGACGTTATCAGACATACGCTGCCACATACTATATGCGTGCTCACGACCGACGGGCTTGACCAATACTGTCTTGCCATCTGACAGCACGCCAATGGTATCAGAAGTCAAAATAATAAACGGTGATGTAAGGCTATCGTGATTTGCTTGAGAGGTGTCGCTTGATTGTTGTATCGCGGCATCAGCTTTGGTTGCGACCATGCGTTCGATATAGTCTGTTGGCGACTCATTATCTAACGGCGTCTCGTCGATATCTACACTTAAGATAGTAAAATCTAATTGCGCTCTTTCTAGTAGCTCACGACGACGCGGAGAGCCAGATGCCAAAACGATATCCATCGATTTTCTCTTCATTTGTAAATTTATGATGTGTGTGGTTATACAGTATTGTGGGCTGAGTAATCCAAGCTGTTAAACAAAGTAATCTTGATAACTGATAATTTATTAACGCGAAAACTTGCGTAAAGCAAACAGCACGAGTGGCCAGCTGAGAATACTCATAAACAGTGACAAAGCAGACTGGGCGACAAAGACGTTTTGAATAAACATCTGTAGTATCCATAGATTTAACTGAAAGACAATCAGCCCTAGACTAGCAATTAACCAAGCGCTAACGGTATTCAACTGTCTGACGTAGATACTGGTAATTTTGATAACTAGTGCAACAACAACAGCGGCGAACGCTTGCTGCCCTAAATGCGTATCCATCAATAAATCAGCAATCAGTCCAACCGTAAATGCGGTAAAAATGCCGACATAGCGCGGCTGAAACAGCAACCAATAAATCAGCACCATGATCATGACCATGGGACGCAATGTGGCCATACTTGGGCTTAATGGATAGACATTGAGTGATGATGCAGCGATGAAACTTAGAACAATCACAACTATCAATAGTACCGTGGCATTCTCAGAATCAGGATACGACATGGGTACTTACCTTAGCGAGTGTTTGATGGTTGCTGTGATATTGTTGATTGGATATTGGCAAGGTGAATACCATAAATGGAAAGCTTTAAAACGTTAATAAACCAGCTCATTAGCCGTCAATACCATGGCTTACGTCGTTATCTACGGAGCCATAGCAGCAGCATTGTTCTCATTTAACAGCTTGTCTTGAAGTATTAAGACATAGGCATTATCGATAAAGTTGGCTGCTGGAGTAACTTCGATCGTTCTAAAGTTATCAGTTTGCTCGTCTTTGACATGCGCGATACGCCCTACTCGATAACCTGCCGGAATACGACCGCCCAATCCTGACGACACTAGCTCATCACCTACTCGCACATCCGATGTTTTGAAGACGTAATTGAGACTTAATGAAGATGGGATACCTTGACCTGTGACGATAGCACGCTGACCAGTACGCTTAACAGTAATCGCAACTGACTGCTGCTCATCTGTAATCAACAACAGACGGCTAGTATTCGGATAGACATTGATAATCTGCCCTAATACGCCGTCTTCATCGATGACCGTTTGCCCAACTTGTACGCCGTCTTGCTCACCTTTGTTAAGCACGACAATTTGTCTGAGCAAGTTGGTATCTGTACCGATGACTTGCGCCAAATTAAGATCGAACTGCTCAGGCTTGGTGGTAGATAAGATACCTTGCAGACGTGCATTCTGCGCCAAGATATAATCTTGCTGTTGTAGCTTGGCATGCGCGTGTATCAATTGCGACTTTAGCTGCATGTTTTCGCGACGCAGTGCTTCTTTTGATTGTAGACTACCACCTGCCCAATGCTTGGCATAGCTTGGTAATAGAGACAGCTCATAGATTGGCTGCATGGCGGCATGACTGGTGCTACGTACAGGCTTAAACCAATCAGAGTTTTTGCTATCAAACCACATCAAGATTAAGGCTGCTATCAATACAATAACAGTCTTACGAAGTGATAACGGCTGGCGCGCAAAAATACTTGGAGTCATAAGTCGTCTGATTTAAGGATTCTAAAATGAACAATAGCACTTATTTACAGCATGAGTGTTTATCGAGGATATTGGGTTCTAGCACAAATGAATGCAATTAAAGGTAGCACAATCGGCTACCTTTAATTTTATATATAGTCAATTTTCTATAAATTGGGTACGGTGTCAGTCTCGCTCAGCCTCCTATGTGTAGTACTTTCGCTCAACTTCCTTATATCCAAATTATATTAAACCGACTATATTTATAGTTTCATCATTCACACAAATCATCATATATTGCCAAGACTATATGGCAATTGAAGATAAAGATGATTTAAACAAAAATCATGTTTAAACTTTTGTTATTGATGAAATCAAGCGCGATACCACCACCACGGCTAACGCAGGTTAATGGGTCTTCTGCTACCGTTACTGGCAAACCAGTCTCTTGCGAGATAAGTTTGTCTAAGTCACGTAATAGCGCGCCGCCACCTGTCAATACAATGCCACGCTCAGCGATATCTGATGATAACTCTGGAGGAGTCTGCTCAAGTGCTACTTTTACAGCGCTAACAATACCGCTCAATGGGTCAGTCAATGCTTTTTGCACTTCTTCTGAATTGACAGTAAAGGTCTTTGGCACACCTTCTGCCATGCTACGACCACGAACTTCTACTTCTAGTTGGCTGTCTTCATTCAATGCAGAACCGACTTCTTTTTTGATACGCTCAGCGGTCGTCTCACCGATGACACAACCATGCGTACGGCGTACATGGGTGATGATCGCTTCATCAAACATATCGCCACCGATACGAATTGACTCAGCATATACGCAACCAGACAGTGCGATAACAGCAATCTCAGTTGTACCACCACCGATGTCTACAACCATAGAACCACTGGCTTCATGAACTGGCATACCAGCACCGATAGCCGCAGCCATCGGCTCTTCTAGCAATAGTACTTTGCTCGCGCCTGCTGATGATACTGCCTCACGAATCGCCTTACGCTCAACTAGAGTAGACTTGCATGGTACACAAACCACAACGTTAGGCTGTGCCATAAAACGCTTGGCTTTTACTTTAGCGATAAAATGCTTAAGCATTTTTTGCGTCACTTCAAAATCAGCAATCACACCGTCTTTTAACGGGCGAATTGCTGTGATGTTCGCAGGCGTACGACCTAACATCTGCTTGGCATCGATACCAACAGCGGCGACGGTCGGGTTCTGAGTACGATTGCTTCGTAACGCGACCACCGTAGGCTCGTCAAGCACGACGCCTTTATTAGGAATAAAAATTAGGGTGTTCGCAGTACCGAGGTCGATAGCGATATTATTTGATAAAAATCCAAACAGGTTCATGACTAATATATCCAGCGTCTTACGAATGAGGCGAATGAGATTGACTGAGGTGTTACTCGTCAGTATTGAG
Organism: Psychrobacter sp. APC 3279; assembly: GCF_030407795.1. Lineage (NCBI taxonomy): Bacteria > Pseudomonadati > Pseudomonadota > Gammaproteobacteria > Moraxellales > Moraxellaceae > Psychrobacter > Psychrobacter sp. APC 3279. The sequence goes on from NZ_JASDCR010000023.1 coordinate 25,964, forward strand.
CAGGTCGTCGTTAAACATTACTTGTGGCAACAGTTAATCATCCCAACAAGTCAAAATCCAAACAATAATGATGAAATGAAAAAACTGAGCTAAATTATACCGATTTAGCTCAAAAAAAACATAGATATTTGCATCAGTCAGTAAGGATTTTTGTCTTAGACGCCAAAAGTTGTTACAAAGTTTGAAATAGTAGTGAATATCATTCAACTCAATGAAACATCATTTAATCTGATAACTAACAAGGCTCTACAGGCAGATGAATGTTTTGCTTAATAGCAGATGCATACTGTAACGTATTTTAGAAGCTAATTGGAGAGCAATTAAGGAACAATGATGAATTAGGGGGTCAGTTTTGCAATTCTCTGTAAATCATTGTGTCTTAATTGGCATTATGGCTCGGCTAGTACCATATCTTATTTAATATTACGTCTTTATCAATTCAGTTTCTTGGTTGAGATTGTGCATCAATCAAGCGTCATGCTCTGTAAACTTGAGCCAGATGCTTTATAATAAGCCCACTTACTATTTATATCTATTTTAATTGTTTCTATTTTAGCGCTTACGTATTTTCGTTTTCGTAATCAACTACTCTAACAAAAACTGTCCTTAACTGGAGAAACTATGTCTCAGCAGCCAGCAACGTCTGACAGCAACGTCAGCCGTGAAGAAATCCTAGAAGTTGCCAACCTTGCCCGCTTAGGTATCGATGAAAGTACAGCCGATAGCTATGCTGATGATATCAGTAAAGTATTAAAACTGATGAATACGCTATCTAACGTTGATACCACAGACATCAAGCCACTAGCCAATATCCATGAAGCTTGCCAAGAGTTGCGTGCTGATGTAGCAAAACACGATATCAATCGTGAGCGTAATCAATCAGTCGCGCCTGCCGTAGAAGAAGGCTTATATCTAGTGCCTCAGGTGATTGAATAACAGTGGCTGAGTAATACAATCACGCATTTGCCATTATCTCATTTTATTTTATGCTATTAACATTTTGACGGACGACACCTTATGTCTGAACTTCATTTATTAAGTACCGAGCAGCTCATTACTGGCTTGCAAAACAAACAATTTAGCAGCGCAGAATTAACCGAGCATTACATTAAGCGTATCGATGCGCTAGACAGCAAGATTAACAGCTTTATCACTCATACTTCTGAGACAGCACGCGCACAAGCGAAAGCGGCAGACGAGATGCGTGCTCAGGGCGATCAGCGTCCGCTACTTGGTGTCCCGATGGCGCATAAAGACATCTTTTGCACCCAGGGCGTACTGACCACTTGTGGCTCAAAGATGCTACATAACTTTGTCTCACCATATGACGCGACTATCGTCTCTAATATCGACAAGGCTGGCATGATTAGCTTAGGTAAACTCAATATGGATGAGTTTGCGATGGGCTCAGACAACAGTAGCTCATACTACGGTACGGTACAAAACCCTTGGAACCTAGAGCGCGTTCCTGGTGGCTCGTCAGGTGGTAGTGCTGCTGCCGTTGCCGCTGGTTTTGTCCCTGTTGCTACCGGTAGTGATACGGGTGGCTCCATTCGTCAGCCCGCTTCATTCTGTGGTCTAACAGGTATCAAGCCTACTTATGGCCGTGTGTCACGCTTTGGTATGATTGCCTACGCCTCAAGTCTAGATCAAGCGGGTAGCATGGGACGCAGCGCTAAAGATTGCGCCTATCTGCTTCAGCCAATGATTGGTCATGATCCGCGCGATGCCACTTCTATCAAATATGAGATGCCTGACTACGTACAAGACATCAATGATGCCCAAGCTGCTGCTGGTGATAAGCCATTTGACGGTCTTCGTATTGGTGTGGCAAAAGAATACTTCGGTGCAGGGCTTGATAGCGAAGTTGAGCAAGCAGCACGTGCCGCTTTAAAGAAGTACGAAGAGCTGGGCGCAACGATTGTAGAAGTGAACATCACTGATCCTGAAATCACGCTTGCCACTTACTACATGCTAGCACCTGCTGAAGCATCATCGAACCTATCACGCTTCGATGGCGTACGTTTTGGCTATCGCTGTGAGAACCCAACGGACCTTATAGATCTATACACGCGCTCACGCTCTGAAGGTTTTGGCCCTGAAGTACAGCGCCGTATCTTGACAGGGACGTATGCGCTATCGGCTGGCTACTTCGATGCTTACTATACTAAAGCACAGAAGATTCGCCGCTTAATTGTAAAAGACTTCGACGAAGCCTTTGCTAGCTGTGATGTGATTGCTAGCCCGACTGCACCGACTGCGGCTTATAAGCTTAGTGAAGACCTAGATCCTGCAACGATGTACTTAGGCGACGTCTATACCATCGCGGTCAACCTAGCGGGTCTACCTGCACTCAGTCAGCCAGTTGGTTTGACGACAGAAGGCCTACCTATTGGCTTGCAATTAATCGGTAAGCATTGGCAAGAGAGTCAACTGCTCACGACTGCGCATCTATTCCAGCAGCATACTGATCATCACCTACAACACTCTACCATCGCAAAGGAGACGGTATAATGAGTACAGCTACTACTGATAATAATGCCGTCCGTGAACACGCCGTGCGTAAAGAGCTATTTGTCGATGGCTATGAAGTGGTCATCGGTATCGAGATTCACTGCCAGCTAAATACGGAAAGTAAGATCTTCTCAAGTGCGCCGACTGATTTTGGACATGAGCCAAACAGCCAAGCTAGCATCGTCGATTTGGGTTTGCCTGGCGTATTACCAGTGCTAAATGCTGGTGTGGTCGATCGCGCATTAAAATTCGGTATCGGTGTCAATGCTGAGCTGGGTCTGTTTAATACGTTTGACCGTAAAAACTACTTTTATCCTGATTTACCTAAAGGCTATCAAATCACCCAGATGGCCAATCCTATCGTGGGTGAAGGCTATATCGATGTCGTCGTCAACGAAGGCGAAAAGAACGAATACCCTAAACGTATGGGTATCACTCGCGCGCATCTAGAAGAAGATGCAGGTAAATCTGTCCATGACGCAGTCGATGGTATGACAGGTGTGGATTTGAACCGTGCTGGTACGCCGCTAATCGAAATCGTCTCTGAGCCAGACATGCGCTCAGCTCACGAAGCACTTGCCTACATCAAAGCCATCCATCAGCTAGTCACGTGGCTAGGTATTTCAGACGCAGTAATGGCCGAAGGCTCATTCCGCTGTGACTGTAACGTCTCTGTGCGCAAGCCAGGCGCTGATCTCGGTACACGTACTGAGCTAAAGAACCTAAACTCGTTCCGCTTTATCGAGCGTGCTATCAATCGTGAAATCGAGCGTCAAATCGATATCCTAGAAGATGGCGGCAAAGTCGTACAAGCGACGATGCTATATGATCCAGAGCGTGATGAAACGCGTACCATGCGTACCAAAGAAGACGCTAACGACTATCGCTACTTCCCTGATCCTGACCTGCTACCTGTCCGTATCGAGCAGCATACGGTTGATGCGATCAAAGCAGCGATGCCAGAACTACCAGTTGCTCGTCGCGCACGCTTTGAAGAAGCGCTTGGTTTGTCAGAATATGACGCTCGTATCTTGACTGGTAGTCGTCAAATTGCTGACTACTTCGAAGATGTGGTGGCTGAAATCGGTCAGAAAGATGCCAAAATGGCTGGCAACTGGGTCATGGGCGACTTGCTCGGCGCGCTGAACAAAGATGACACCGACATCATCGACTCCCCTATCAGCGCTAAGCAATTGGCTGGCATGCTCAAGCGTATCAAAGATGACACGCTATCTGGCAAACTGGCTAAAAAAGTCTTTAGTGCTCTATATGAGCGCGAAGGCGGCGATGGTGATGATGCAGCAGATAAAATCATCAAAGACAAAGGCCTCAAGCAAGAAACCGATACTGGTGCTATCAAAGCGATGGTCGAAGAAGTCATCGCAAAAAATGAAGTGATGGTCGAAGAGTATCGCGGTGGTAAAGAAAAAGCCTTTAACGGTCTAGTCGGTCAGGTCATGAAAGCCAGTCGCGGTAGTGCTAACCCACAGCAAGTGAACCAAATTCTAAAAGAATTATTGGGTTAACATTGGCTGCTAAGCAATTATACTGACTATGCTAGGCAGAATAATATTGTAGAGTTTGGCTGCTATAAATAGCCCTTGCAATATACATAATTTTGCGTAAAATAGTCAGTCACTCGGGGCGTAGCGCAGTCTGGTAGCGCACTACACTGGGGGTGTAGTGGTCGCAGGTTCAAATCCTGCCGTTCCGACCAAACATAGCAGTAAAGAGAAAAGCCAATCATTGTTTTCAATGGTTGGCTTTTTTTTGTGTTAAATTTGGCTGGCTAATATATGGTGCAATGGGTAAAAAACAAGTTAAACTTTAGTCAGTTTTTAAGAATAATATTGAAAACAGAATACTTCGTAAAGCTAGGGTTAGTTACCCGAACGCCAGCCATTTCATGCTTTAGGATGGAATGGCTTGCACCTATTTAATTGAGATATAAATAACAAGTAAGGCATGATTATGAAATCTAGTCGTAAGGTAAATATAGATGGGTATTACACAATAATTAAAGATAATATTCCTGAGATGAGTATTGGCTTTAGTACTTGGTCACTTATCATAACCCATGTTTCAGACTCGTTTCAGTACCATAAGCTTTTTTTAGGAATTATAGACAGATTAGAAAAAGAGCATAAAAAAAATGTCGAGGTTATTTTTGATAAATCTCTAAATATGTTAATTAATGATTTTTATGATGGGCTAGATGGTGGTTTAGATACTGAGATTAATAATGCTCTTATAGGTCTCATGAAATATGGCACACCTAACGGTCAAGAGATAGCTTTTATACTTCATGACATTACTTCTAATTCAGTAATATATGCTTTTGAAGAATTAGAGAAAAACATACCTGAACCTAACGCTTTCAAATACATGGTTTCAGATATGATTACTTTACTATTAGGTCTTTTATGTTTTAAGAACAATATATTAATTCCTGTTGGCTCTGCAGCACTTCATATATTCTCAAAAAATTATAACAAGTTACTTTATATTGGAGATGCAGATTTTGATTGGCTTATAGAGTCTAAAATATCTACAAAGAATAAAGAAAAAGCTGATAATCGTTGGTCAAAGCACAATCAAACTAGACCTAAAAAAAAGAAACAATACCTAGAAGTTATGGATCAACAGAACTTTACTACTTTTTCTGAAACAGCCGAATATATAAAACAAAATATAGAAACAGACAAGACCCCATCTTATGACACTATTAAGCGATGGTTAAGCCAAGCAAGAAAGGGCGATTTTTCGTAACCTATCATAACTGTGGTATGCAGGCATACAACACGATATGCAGGCATACCATGCTCTATACATGCAAAAGTATTTAGCTATAACCACACAACCTATAATATAAATCCATGAAACGTCACACACCGTAGTGTAACGGTATAACATGGAGCTAAATAATGACCCAGCAAGATCATACCCCACCTCATTTAGAACAGCAGCCACAGCATAATGCGCCTAACAACTTATCAAAATGGCTACTCCCAATATTCAAAACAGTATTCAGCATCCTATTACCTTACCTGCTATCACCTCCTGATATCAGCATTCACATCCATCACATTAGTATCATGTTTTAAAGCCAAAAAACCGAGCACTACCCTAGCGGATACTTGTCATCTATAGACTTTTATAGAGCGAGCCGTTAGGGTAAATGCTACACCTTTACACTGGTTTATCCTATGTCCGAGCCTATCAATCAGCCCACATCTAACTGCCTCATATATAAAGCACCTTGGGAACGTTACCGCCGACCTTATGTGCGCGATTTGGCTTATGTACTGGCGTGCCCCAATGTTTTGACGCAGTGGCTAGACTTTGCACCGCATCAGAACACACATACGGTTGCCGTGCATAGTGCGCAATTTTGGCAGACGCAGTTTGAGGCGTATGAGCAACGATTAGTAGAGCTAGATACCACCGTCGCCTATCAAGAGCTGACTCGCTATTTACTCAAACGCCCAAGTCCCAATCGACTGGGTTTCCATTTTGAAGGCTTACTGTCATTTTGGTTAGAGGATGGATTTGCGCGCAAGCTGCATTCGTATGAGACATTGGCTAGCAATGTGCAGCTCTATAATGGTAAGCAGACGACTGGCGAGCTTGATTTGATCTTGTATAACCATGCAGAACAGCTGGTTGAACATTGGGAGCTAGCCATTAAGTTTTTTATGGGGTCAGCACCTTTTGAGCCTGTGAACTGGGTTGGGATTAACTCCAATGATAATCTACAGCGCAAAATGACACACATGCAGACCAAACAGTTTCGATCGGTGTGGGTAGATACAGAAAATCATGGACAGGTAAAAATTGATAAGCGTTATGGTGTGATCAAAGGGCGATTCTTTTTACCGATTAACACAGCTGGTTGCGGTGATTATGACTGGCCATATTGGCTAACGCCGAGCTTTCCGATGCATGAATGGTGTGATAAAAGAGACATGGCAGGTCTTGCAACGATTGACACTACAGATTTGCGAGCCGCGCATTATATTGAATGGTTCACCAAGCGCGACTTTTATGATGAGCGAACTGCTTATGATGGTCATCAGCAGCCGATAGTTTGGTCAGATAACGAGCTACCTAAAACAGGTTTATATTTTGAAGGCAATCGACCAATCGTTATCTATCCAAGACAGTCAAACCAGCACAATGAGTAAATTCGGCTAACCTCAACTCTTAAAATAGAGTCCCTTCGATAATATTCTGGTCTTAACAATTGGACAGCTTTCACAGAATGCTTAATAACTCTCAATCACTTGCATTAGCTCATATCTAAGCATATCGGCACTCGGCATACGCTCAGCGTGGAAGCGCACCATCGCAATACCTGCACTGGCAAGCGCCTTATCTTTTTTATCATCCGCTTTTTGACGGGCTTTGCTACTATGCGTCCAGTCATCAAGCTCGATAGCGACCAAGGTAGTCTGAGCATCGACATCCACAATCACATAGTCAACGCTCTGACGACAAATACGATTGAACCAAAAGCTACGCTCTGATGTCTCGCTACTATTGGCCTCAATGATCCGTGACAGCTGTACTTGGACAAATATGTGATACTCCGGTAGCGCATTTTTTAACTTATTAAAAAATATCACTTCCGTATCGGTCATGATTGGCATCGGCGCAAATGGCCAAATAGCCAACTCATCACCGCGTACAGGTTTTGGATCTGGCTCAACGACGGGGCGTTTTGCTAATAGCTTCGGTAACGTAATCAGCCCCAAAAACCCAACGGCCAATATTAAAAATATAACACCAAACGACATGGTTCTACCTTATACAGTATGAGAGTGATGGGCTAATTGTCATTATTGATAGCAATTAATAATACGCCGACCACGACAAAGCAACCTATATAGGCTGACAGGTTATACAACAACGGATTATAAAAATGGCGCTCATCTTAACTAAGGCGTCGCTAATCAGCAATCTATAAAACAAAAAACACGACAGTATTTGTCGTGTTTTCATATAAAGTAGATAAAAATCGAATCGAGACCGTTAGAAACGCTCTAGCTTAACGCCAATAAAGCACCCAAGCACTGGTCGTATTAACTTTAGGGTCACTATTGATTTTATCTTTTAGTGCCAATGCTGCGACTTTACCACGTTCAGGCCCAACCACGACACGCACTCCACGACTGGTCGCACTGGTCTTGACTTGATAACCTGCTGCTCGGAATTTTTTCGCTAACTCATCGGCTTTGGCTTGGTCATTTGCTAGAGCCACTTGCACTCCGAAGCTACCCTTAGCGTCTGTTTCTTTGACTTCTTTACGCGCTTCGCTCAGCTTTTGCTGCGCTTCACGTTTTGCATCGGCAGATTTCTTCGCCAGCGCTTCTTCTTGCTGACGCTTCTTCTCACGTGCTTGTTCAGCGGCTGCCGCTTCACGCTCTAAACGCTGTACCTGTTTGCTCGATGGGATAGTAATACTTTGACCCAGTTGTAGCGCTGCCGATGGCGATAGATTGTTAGCTTGAGCCAATACTTCTACAGGCATATTATATTGTCTTGCTAGCTTGATAAGTCCATCGCCTTTCTTGATTTGGTATTCAGAAGGCGATTTTGGTGGCTCGTTTTTAGCCGCTTCAGCTGCTTCTCTTTTTCTCTCAGCCGCAGCTTGGGCTTCAGCCTGCTTTTTTGCTTCGGCTAGTTTCTCTGCCTCCGCTTGTTTTTTACTCTCGGCAAGTTTTTTGGCGGCCGCTTGCTCTTTGATAGCCGCTTGCCTTTGAGCTTCTTGTTGCTCTTGAGCCGCTTTTTGCTTCTCGGCTTCGCTAGACTTTGTAGTATCAGTAGTAGACTGACTCTCCGTACGAGGCTGAACCGTTAGATCTGTAGTAACGTCTTTTGTAGACTCTGTATTGGTAGTTTCGTCAGTAGCTGGCGCACTATTATCGACATATTGCTGGCTCTCAGCACGTGCCTTAGCCAACGCTTCTGCCTCAGCAACTTCTTGCTCTGTCAGAAACTCTTTTGCACGTTTTTCTTGCTCTGCAACGCGGGCTGCACGCTCTTTTTGCTTTTGCGCAAGGATACGTTTTTCTGTTTCGATATCAGTTGTGAGCGGCTGCGGAGATTCTTGCTCCGAGCTTAGTTTGTCGACCATCGCTGACATCGGCTCTGGTTGGTCACTATCGCCAATCTGTTGCACCATGGCGTATAGCATCACGCTACCGCCGATAATCATCCCAATGCCCAATAAGGCTTGTCTCGAAAAGTTCATCCGTTTACGTCTCTTAGTTGGTAATAAGGTTGATTGAGCGGCGCAGCGACTATCTCAAAGCAGTATATCAAATTGCTTTAATCATAATCTCTTACCGCCAGTTACTGTCAGTTAATGCCATCAAGGTTCAAAATTTGTGCCGACCATCTTCTACTAGTCTGGCAAATCATTTTGATTATAAAGCATATTTTTCATGCTGTCTGCTATCAGGCTACGACTAAGATTAACATTAAACTGGCGCTACTTTAACTTAAATTATCATACGCTAAGGGCACTTAACGCTTCCCCAATCGTATGAAACGAGCCACATACGACGATAAGGTCTTGCGGTTGGCTCGCCTCTATCACTGCATGGGTCGCTGTATGCAAACCATCGAACTCATATATATTGGTGCTATCGACATATTTAACCAAGACATCTTGCAGCTGCTCAGTAGTCGCGGCACGAGGGTAATCAATCTCAGCGACAAACCAATCACTAACCGGTAAACCTGCTTGGGTTAAGCGCTGCACAACCTTATCGATATCTTTGTCACCTAACATAGAAAATAGCATTTTTATCTTTGGTGTAGGGATATCTGTTGAGCTATCTTGATTACTTTGCTTGGCTACATGCTGCTGCCAAAACGGTAATAGCTGCGCTAGTAAGAACTCAACACCTTGCTCATTATGCGCCACATCAAACAACCAATGACGGCTATGGCTCTCACGATAATCGAAGCGACCTGCCAGTTTGACAGTTCGTAACGCTTGCTCAATCGCATCGATATCGACATCTAATGGACTTGCTAATACTGCTGATAGTGCATTGGCGGTGTTAGTCAACGATAGCGCAGGACGTGGTAATTGCAAGGTAACCGCTGCATTACTGTATTGCCAAGTCGTTGCATCAATATCGCGATAGCTAAAATCTTGTCCAATCTGATAACAAGTTGCCTGCTGAGTATCGATGGATTGTTGCACGCTGGCTGGCATCTCAGTAGCACCATAAACCAGAGGAATGCCTTTGCGCAAGATACCTGCTTTTTCGCGACCAATATCCTCGACATTGTCACCCAACCAGTCAACGTGATCGATACCGATATTGGTAATAACTGCCATGTCAGGATCAATAATATTGACCACATCTAGGCGTCCACCCAACCCTACTTCTAATACCCACACGTCACAGTCTGCCTCAGCGAATATCAATAACGCTGCTAGTGTGGTCATCTCAAAGAAAGACAATGTCAAATCGCACTGTAAACGCGCTGCCTCTACTTTGCTAAAGGCCTCAATCAGTGTCTGATCGCTGACCATCTCGCCATTGATACGTACGCGCTCATTGAAGGCGCTAAGATGTGGCGACTGATATAGTGCCGTCTTATACCCTGCGGCTTTACACATTTCGGCAATGACAGCAGTTGTAGAGCCTTTGCCATTGGTACCTGCCACAGTAAATACATAAGCGTCATCTTTAGCTGACTGCACCACGCCTAACGCTTCTGCAACAGGCAATACACGTGACAATCCCATATCGATTGCAGACACATGAATCTGCTGCATATAATCGAGCCACTCAGTTAGGCTAGCACTTTCATTAGGACTATGGGTGTTGGGGCTGCGAAGGTCAGATGTTAAAAGGTCAGACATGGATAAAACCTATATAAAATTTAATAAGAGATAAAAATATATGTGTTGGCTAAAACCAAAAATAGCACTTACCGTGCAATGACGATAAATGCTATTAGGGGTCTTGCATATGCAGTAGATGTTAGCACGCAGCTAAGTCATTATGCACTCAATAAATGATTCATTATACTGAGTCACCTTATCGAGCATCTCATTTTACTGAGCATCTACATTTGGTACGCGGCATAGTTTTGCAAGCAGACGATAGATTGTATCAATTAGCTGATGACGATGTACCACTTCATCCACCACACCATGCTCTAATAAGAACTCAGCGCGTTGGAACGGCTCTTCTAACGTCTCGCGCACAGTCTGCTCGATCACGCGCTTACCAGCGAAACCGATCATCGCTTTTGGTTCTGCTAGATGGATATCACCCAACATCGCCAGTGATGCAGTTACGCCGCCGTATACCGGATTGGTCAATACCACGATGTAAGGAATTCCAGCGATTCTTAGACGCTCAATCGCTGCTGCCGTGCGTGCCATTTGCATCAATGACAATAGGCCTTCTTGCATACGTGCACCGCCAGAAGCAGCAAAGCAAACCAAAGGCACTTTTTGCTCTAGCGCTTTTTCAGCTGCTTGGACGAAACGATCGCCAACGACTGAACCCATTGATCCACCCATAAAACGGAAGTCAAAAGCACAGGCGACGATATCAAGGTTACGCAGTTTGCCATACATCGCAACCAACGCCTCAGACTCACCTGTTTTTTCTTGTGCTTCACTCATACGCGCAGGATATGGCTTACTATCCACAAAGCTCAATGGATCTTTTGCCGTAAATTCTTGTCCTGTCTCGCCGTCTACTTGATCAAGTAACCAGTTCAAACGCTCACGAGCACTCATCGGTAAATGATGATCACAATGCGGGCACACATAACAGTTAAAAATCAGCGCCGTGTTGGTAATCATCGAATGACAATTACTACACTTAGTTGACGGTTCAGTCTCTACCGCAGACAGTGGCGCAGTCAGGTGCTGCTTGATACCTGGGATAGGACGATTGAACCATGACTGCCTATCCGTATTGCTGTTTGGCGCGGCTTTAGCAGTATTGTTATCGGGTTTTGTTATTGTATCAGTCATATTATTTGCCATCATAAAAGGCTTATTGACAAGTTTGCTCATTCGCTTGTCATTGAGAGTTTAATGGTTGTCTAAACAAAGCGTCTAATACAGTCATAACATGAGCAGTCATGCGACATATTGATAAATAAATCTCGTATATCGGTAATTTGATTATGCGCTTGTTGATAGATAATATATTTGCTAATCAAAATGACAAATAAATCACTGCTATCAGACACCATATAATAGTGATGTTAGTTTACACTCGTAAACTAATTTTAGCAAAGTCATTTAGTATTGTCTTCACGTAAAGCATTTAAGTAAAGTCTTAAGGTAAACAATAGCTGCGATTTGACTTTGCCGTTTCAAATAACTACTTCTTCAAATGACTATCTCTTCAAGTAACAACAATATGAAAGCAATAGCTATTAAGCGCTTAAGCTGTCTAACGCTTCGCGTAGCTCATCCATTTTCGCCATGATGTTCTGCTGTGCATTTGCAACCGCCGCAGTATCGTTAGCATCAATATCAGCAAAATTCTGTACCAAGGCACTACCGACGATAACGCCATCTGCATGAGTACCGATCGCTTTTGCAGAAGCACCATCACGGATACCAAAGCCAACACATACTGGCAAGTCTGTTTCCGCTTTGATCGCTTGAACTTGAGTTGCTACATCGTCAGTATTTAGCGTGGCTGAACCAGTCACACCTTTTAGTGATACATAATAAATATAGCCCCCACAATGAGTCAATACTTGCTCACGGCGCTCAGGTAAGGTGGTTGGCGATAACAAGAAAATCTCATTCATCGAATGATCAGTCAAATGCTGAGTGAAGCTACCCGCCTCTGCTGGCGGCAAATCTACCATCAACAAACCATCAACGCCTGACTGCTCGCATAGCGCGACAAAATTGTCATAGCCGATGATTTCAACAGGATTAAGATAGCCCATTAGGATGATTGGCGTTTGCGTATCTGTTTGACGGAACTCTGCAACCATCTTCAATGCATCACGAGTACTCGTACCTGCGGCTAATGCACGCTCACCAGCCAACGCTACAGTTGGGCCATCGGCCATTGGATCAGAGAATGGCAGACCGACTTCGATCATATCGGCGCCGTGTTTCACTAAGTCGTGCAACAGACCTACCGTAGTGGTCGGATTAGGATCGCCTGCCATCACATAAGGAATCAAGGCTTTTTTATTTTGTGATTTTAGAGTTTCAAAGGTACTTTCAATTCTGGTCATAGTGGTCTCTTAATTGTTATAAACTGGCTTGTTTGACCTTTCATTTAATAATCTATATTGAACAATAAAAGGTCAAACAATTTTTCTTATAAAGAAGAATCTAGTAACTTATAAATTTGATAACTTATAAAGATATTCGTTACTACAATTCAATCCCTTCTGCCTTCATCACTGAATGCAGATCCTTGTCACCGCGACCTGACATATTAACGATAATCGTCTGATCAGGGGTCATGGTTTTAGCCAGTTTCAATGCATAAGCGACAGCATGAGCAGTTTCAAGTGCAGGGATGATACCTTCTTTGCGCGTGGCCTCATGGAATCCTTCTAACGCTTCTTTGTCCGTACAGCCGACATACTCAACACGCTTCATATCTTTTAGGAAGCTATGCTCTGGGCCAACACCAGGATAATCAAGACCCGCTGAGATAGAATGCGTCTCTTGAATCTGGCCATCATCATCTGCCATGAGGTAAGTACGATTACCATGTAGCACGCCGATACGACCAGCAGCCAATGGTGCTGAATGACGACCTGACTCGATACCATCGCCTGTTGCTTCGACACCATACATCTTAACGTCAGTATCGTTTAGGAAGTCAAAGAACAAACCAATAGCGTTTGAGCCACCGCCAACACAGGCAACCAATGCATCAGGCATTTTGCCTGTTTTTTCTAGATGCTGAATGCGTGCTTCTTTGCCAATAATCGCTTGGAAATCACGAACCAATAGCGGATAAGGGTGCGGGCCTGCCACAGTACCGATAATGTAATAGGTGCTATCGACATTGGTCACCCAGTCACGCATGGCTTCGTTCATCGCGTCTTTTAGCGTGCGTGAGCCAGAAGTGACGGGCACAACTGTCGCGCCAAGTAAGCGCATACGATAGACGTTCATTTTTTGACGCTCGACATCGTCAGCACCCATATAGACGATACATTCTAGCCCTAAGCGTGCCGCAATTGTCGCCGTCGCTACGCCATGCTGTCCTGCACCAGTCTCAGCGATGATACGTTTTTTGCCACACATTTTGGCAAGCAGTGCCTGACCAATGGTGTTATTTACTTTATGCGCGCCTGTATGGTTTAGATCTTCACGTTTGAAGTAAATTTGCGCACCGCCAATCTCATCACTCAAACGCTTAGCATGATACAGAGGCGTTGGACGACCGACATAATTGACCAAATCATTGTGATACTCGTCCCAGAATGCTGGGTCTGCTTTTACTTTGGTATAAAGCGTTTCTAGCTCTTCTAGAGCAGCCATTAGCGTCTCAGAGACAAAACGCCCCCCATGTACACCAAAATGACCGCGCGCATCAGGATACTGGTTGAAGTCCTGTACGTTTTCAGGATTGGTAAAAGTATTAACCGATTGTGCGGTAGCAGATAAATCTTTGTTCTCGACATGACTCATGATAATTCCTACTGTAATAAGTGGTATTTTTTAGATAACTTTAGATAAATAGAGAGAGAATAATAAAAAGGATAACAATCTAATAAGATTTAAGCAGAAAAATCGGAATAACGATCAACTAAGCAGATTACGTATAGCAAATAGCTTGATACAAACCCATTTAGATGGCGCCAGTGACCGTAGCGTTTTGCCATCGATCGCGCTTGACCGCTTTCATAAAGGCACGCATTTTGGCAGCGTCTTTTTTACCTTTATCAACCTCAATACCACCGCTCACATCGATGCCATAAATAGGCAAATCTAATGTCGCAGTAACATTGTCGGCATCAAGTCCACCGGCCAAAACGATCGGCAGTGCGCTGTCATGTGGAATGAGACTCCAGTCAAAACGTGCGCCAGTACCGCCATACTTATGCTGATGATAAGCATCCAGTAAAATACTACTGGCACCTGCGGTCGCAAACTGGTTAATTTGGGCGCGAACGCTATCGAGGGTGTCTTGCTCTGTATTGATACGCAATGCTTTAATCCAGCGTTTATTGACCATGCCTGCCAGCTGTTGGCACTGCTCAGGCGTTTCATCACCATGGAACTGGATAATATCAAAAGAGACGTTGTTTACTAATTTGAGCAGCTCATCTTTGGGCATATTGACTACCAGTGCCACCACGCTGACAAAAGCAGGTACGGCAGCGCTCAGGGTTTGCGCCTGCGCTATCGTGACCGCACGTGGGCTTGGTGGATAAAACACCAAACCCACTGCATCTGCACCTAGCTGTGCCGCAGTCTGTATATCACTAAGCTGAGTAAACCCGCAAAACTTAACGTGCATTTTGTGACCTTGCGTTTCATGGTACTGAATATGACACCGATTATAGCGGCATCAGATAGTTTCAAGCTAAAGATAAATCGTTAGATGTGATGAGGTTTTGTTAACCAAACGGCAAAGCCATTGCATCCAAAAACTTATCCTAGCATACTTTTATCCTTAGTTTTGTTTATGATTGCTATTGATTAATATAGGGATACTTTGATGTCTAAGACTGCGCAGACAGCCGCTACTGATACTGATACTGATACTGATACTGATACTGATACTGATACTGATACTGACGACAATGCTACTAGCAAAAATCCACCGCATTACTTGATGTGGTTTCGTCGTGACCTACGTATCCGTGACAATACCGCTTTAGCAGCGCTTTGTGAACGTGCAAAAGAAGACAACGCTTCAGTGTCTGCCGTATTCTTTTTAACCCCTGAGCAGTGGCAAGCGCATGATACGTCCCTTGTACAAGTTGATCATATTGCTCGCACGCTACCTATTCTAGCAAAGGAGTTACAATCAAAACTGAATATCACTTTAACAGTACAGCTCTGCCCAAGCTTTACTGACTGTATAGAGGCGCTTACAACCTTATGCAATGACAATGAAATCAGCTGCATCATGGCCAATCACGAGTACGAAGGCAATGAGATTGATCGTGATGAGCAGTTAAGCAAACAACTTGCAAAAAACGATATCGAGTTTGTCCGCTGGCATGACCAATGCATTTTGCCACCGCAAACTATCACGACCAATGATGGCGATAGTATGTATAAGGTCTTCACCCCGTTTTATAAAAAATGGCGACATACATTGGACGTCAGCACCATCCAAATGCATGATGCACCAGCAGTGGATAGCGATTATAAAATCAAACTACCATCATCGCAAACGTTTGCCAATACAATCGACGATATCGAAGCACTAAGTGAGAAGATGCTCAGTGACTATCAGCAGACATTAGAAAAGAAAGAGTCATTACAGCATATCGATATGACAGCTCAGCTTGACCACGCAAGAGACGCCTATCCTGCAGGTGAGTCTGCCGCTTGCCAGCGTCTAGAGGCATTCGTCGATGATGATATCAATAATTATGATGTGAACCGTGACGTTCCCCATCTGCACGCAACCAGTAAGCTATCGGCTTATCTCACTATAGGCTCTATTAGCCCTAGGTTCTGCTATCTACAGGCGAGCAAAGCACAAGAGAAGCTACACGGCAATGACGGTGATAATGAAGACATCAATCGTTGGATAAGTGAGCTTGCGTGGCGAGACTTTTATCGCCATGTACTGGTCGAAAAACCAAATCTGATTCGTCATAAGGCTTATAAAGAAGATACTGACACTAAAGTTAATTGGTCATATGACAATGATGATTTTGAGACATGGTGCACTGGCAAAACAGGCGTGCCACTGGTCGATGCAGCAATGCGTTGTTTAAATGCGACAGGGTTTATGCATAATCGTCTGCGCATGGTAACAGCGATGTTTTTGACCAAAGACTTGCTGATTGATTGGCGCATGGGTGAGCGTTACTTTATGCAGCAGCTGATAGATGGCGATTTTGCGTCCAATAACGGCGGTTGGCAATGGAGCGCGTCGACAGGTACGGACTCAGCGCCCTACTTCCGTATTATGAATCCCTTTAGCCAAGCCAATACGCATGATCCTAAAGCTCTGTTTATTAAAACTTGGCTACCAGAGTTAAAAGATATTCCTAACAGTATCTTGCACAACGAAGATAAGATGCGTAAAGAATTGGCAAAAGGTGGTAAGTTTTCTGATGTCGACTATCCTGCGCCAATGGTCGAGCATAAATCAGCACGCAAGCTAGCTATTGCTGAGTTTAAAAAAGAGGCTTAAGTCTAAAAAAACAACCAGCAGACTAGCTATTGGTAGTGACTGGCAACTGGCACGCGCCTGCACCCTGAGTAGTAACCGTCACTACCGCTCCCGTGAGTGCAAACAGCTGCTGCAACTGGGTTTGCGCATTTTGCAATGCCATATTCATGACATCACCTCGGCAAGCACGCTCAAGCACTTCTTTCTTTGCCATAGTCTGTGCCTGTGCCAATATCTTAGGGTCAACTTGCATCATACCAAAAGCCCCTGTCTGCCAGTCGTAAATCTCAATATCATCCAGATATACTGAAAATATCTCTGTGGGCGGCAAAGTGATATTGATTTGCGGTATAGTGGCAGCTGGTGAGTTGGGCTCAGCTACTTGCTCTTCGTCTGCATTAGCTTGAGCAGGCTGCACCACCTGTACCATCTCAGGCGTCAGTGCACTCAAATCGACCCCTGCCTCTACGCGACCATGAGCGATAAACAAGGCCTTTTGCTCATCCTGCCACAGTTTCATCCAGCTCCCAGGTCGCTCGCTCGTAATCACTGTATCGACGCTGAATGCGACGGTATGTAAGCGATTTAACTGCTGAATTTGCGTGACCACCCCTTCGCGAGTAATAGTTTCTATCGGCGCTTCTTCTGGTTTGTTTTGCGCACTATAAATAGCAAAAACAATCGCTGCTAGACCGATGAGTAATATCACCCACGACATTGTCGCAATAGGACGTTTCGCAGGCTTTTGAGTGGCATTAGCGTTATTCATATCAGGATTATCCATAGAAGCTACCTTTATAATGTTGCATCGTTTTTACAAGGCTAACTGTATTATCAAAACTCTGTAATACCTGAGCTATAAATGCGACTATTGTGCAGTAACTTCAAGTAATGGCTACCATTCCTCTACATAACTTTATCTATAAACCTCTACGCAACCACCTCAATAAACTGTTGCCAAAATAAGCAGTACTTTCGCTATAAAATCATATGAATAGTTCAATTATTTATCCCTTATTGAAGCCTTTGCGTCACGTTCGGTCTGAAAAGACAAAAAGTCATTGCGTCTTAGGCGAACTTTACCTAACATAGTCAGATTGTATGAATAAAATGTCAGTCTTAAAGCATTTATCAGGGTTTTGACCTGAATATATTGCATTTTTGGCATATTGATACATCAAATCAAATTTGCCTCTCTTTTCTGAGAGTGGTTTTTACTGATGTGCTTTGTATATAAGCAGATTGGTAACTAGGAAATACCCTAGATTATTGCTAAGTGATAAAGGTAAGCTTGCGGCGGCAATGAAACGATTAGCCATACGCTCAACATCCTACTATTTCTTATTTTTTTATCGTTGATAAGGTTACGCTTTATTTATGAAAGCCAGTCAATTTTTATTTGCCACACTAAAAGAAACCCCAAGTGACGCCGACATCGCCTCAAGCCAATTGATGGTGCGTGCTGGTCTTATCCGAAAGATTGCTTCTGGATTGTATATTTGGTTGCCTATGGGTCTGCGCGTTTTGCAAAAGGTCGAACGCATTGTTCGTGAAGAGATGCAAAACGTCGGCGCACAAGAAGTGCTTATGCCGATGACTCAGCCTGCTGAGCTTTGGCAGACGACCGGACGTTTTGATGATTATGGTCCTGAGCTATTGCGCTTCAAAGACCGTCATGATCGCGACTTTGTACTTGGTCCAACACACGAAGAAGTCATCACCAATCTAGCACAAGGTGAGCTGCGTAGTTATAAACAACTACCGATTACTTTCTTTCAGATTCAAGGTAAATTCCGTGATGAGATTCGTCCACGCTTCGGTGTGATGCGTGCTCGTGAATTCACCATGAAAGATGCTTACTCTTTCCATGTGGATCAAGCCTCATTGGCCAAAACTTACCATGACATGTATGATGCTTATACACGCATCTTTACCCGCTTGGGCTTAGATTTCCGTGCGGTACAAGCAGATACCGGCTCTATCGGTGGTTTTGCCTCACATGAGTTCCATGTATTGGCAGATAGCGGCGAAGACGATATTGCGTTTTCGGACTCATCTGACTATGCAGCCAACGTTGAGCTAGCAGAATCTGTCAGCACCGCTGAGCGTCAACCACCAAAAATGGAGCGTGAAGACGTTCTAACTGAAGGCATGACCAGCTGTAAAATGGTTGCTGAACACTTGGACATCCCGTTAGAAACGACGGTTAAAACCTTGATCGTTCATGGTCATACTGAGAATGATGAGCCGCAGCTGATTGCTATCGTATTGCGCGGCGATCATCAGCTCAATACTATCAAAGCTGAGAAAATTGAAGAAGCCAACGTACCATTGACGTTAGCATCTGACGAAGAGCTAAAAGCGGCAGGCCTACACAAAGGTTATATCGGTGTTAATTTAGATATGCCTGTATTCGTTGATCGTTCGGCAGCTGCACTTTCAGATTTCGTTTGCGGTGCCAACGAAGTGAACAAACATACTATCGGTATGAACTGGGCACGTGATACTCGCATTACTCGCATCGTTGATGTGCGCAATGTACAAGAAGGCGACCCGTCTCCTGATGGTAAAGGCAGCCTAAAAATCAAACGTGGTATCGAAGTCGGTCATATCTTCCAGTTGGGTGATAAATACTCACAAGCGATGAACTGTACGGTTTCTGGTGAAGATGGCAAACCTGTTACCTTGATGATGGGCTGTTATGGTATTGGTGTTAGCCGTATCATTGCCGCTGCTATTGAGCAGAACAATGATGAAAACGGCATCATGTGGCCAAAAACGCCAACGGTTGATGATTCAATCGCTCCTTTTGAAGTCGCTATCATCCCGATGAAGTCTAAAGAAGAGACGGTCATGCAGACGGCAACCGCACTGTATGAAGAGTTGAAAGCTCATGGCATCAACGTACTACTGGACGATCGTAATGAGCGCCCAGGCGTTAAGTTTGCTGATCTTGAGTTGATTGGTATTCCGCATCGTATCGTCGTCTCTGATCGCAACTTGGCGGAAGACAAGTACGAGTACGTCAATCGCCGTGAAGCCGAAAAGCAGATGCTGAGCCGTGAAGAAGTCATGGCAAAAGTAAGCGGTAAATAGTCTTGTAATTAAAGACTATATAACAAAAAGCGCCTATCTCATCACGTGAGATAGGCGCTTTTTTTATTGGCTTAAAAACTATTTAACATTGTATTTTTATTAACATCGTATTTTTAGCAAGAACTTACTGGCGGATTAAACGGCTTGGCTTAGGCAATAGACTGATATCACTAACACGGCATGGATTGATATCGATACCACCGCGGCGCGTGTACCACGCCCGTACCATTAGCTCACTTGGCTGATAGTATTGGCTCAAATCAGCAAATATCTGCTCAACACACTGCTCATGAAAACCATTGTGCTGACGGAAGCTCAATATATAACGCAGCATATTTGCATTATTAAAAAGCTTATCAGTCGTAATCGATACGGCCAACGTACCCCAATCTGGTTGATTGGTCACTGGGCAGTTACTGCGCAGTAGATTGGAATAAAAGGTATACGGCTGCGTACCATCATTTACCATGCTTTCACTACTCGCCTCTATTGCTTCGCTAGCACTTAGCAATGACGTATCAGGATGTTCAGTCAACGCAACTTTGTCCGTGTTTCCTGCTAGTGCCTCATCAATACAAACACCCTCAGGCTGAGCGATCAATAACGCTGTTCCGTTACCATCTAGATCATCATTTAAGCGAAATAACGCTACCTGTACATCTGTTTGCAAACAAGCTGACAAGTCTTTCGCAATCAACGCTTGTACGTCATTCCAACTGGCAAACTCGGTAAAGTTAATGCTATTCAAATACAACTTAAGCGATTTTGACTCTACGATAAACGGTGAGCTGGCAGGAATACTAAAGCGTGCAATCGCTACTTGCGAGATACCTTGCGGATTTAACCAAGATATCTCAAAGGCCTGCCACCAATCGACACCAACGGCTAGCTTGTCATCTTGCCAACCAATCGCATCACGTCCCATGCTGCGCGCAATCGGATATAGCGTCTCTGGGCTATACTCAGTTGGATAGTCTGTGGTTTGCTCACCCAAGATACCGTGAATACTCATCTGTCTTCCTAATATTAAACCGTTTAAAATTTACTCTAAAATAATAATATGCTTAGCGAATAATACACACTACAAACGTACACGTGAACCGTTACTTAGCAAGCGATAAGCGATGGTATAAAATATCGCACAAAACACAAAAATAGCCGCCATTGAATACCAAACATTGACATCAGAATATCCAAGAATACCGTAACGGAATGAGTTGACCATATAGACGATAGGGTTCAGTAGCGAGATATTTTGCCAAAATGGCGATAAATTCTCCATTGAATAAAACACACCACCAAGATAGGTTAGCGGAGTCAGTACAAAGCTTGGGATAATAGAGATATCATCAAACGAGCGTGCAAATACCGCATTGATAAAACCGCCCAATGAAAACAAGATAGACGTACCAAGTACCGTAAATACGGTCACAAATAAATGCTCGATACCCAGATCGGTAAAGAAGAGCGCCACTATCGAGACAATCACACCAATAGCCAGTCCACGGAAAATACCACCACTGATATAACCCATCAAAATAGCATGCTTTGATACTGGCGAGACCAAAAGCTCTTCGATACTAGACGTGAACTTAGCACTAAAAAAGCTTGAGACCACGTTAGAGTAACTGTTGGTAATGATCGACATCATGATCAAACCAGGCACGATAAACTGCATGTATGGCACGCCGCCCATCTCACCCACGCGCGAGCCAATCATCTTACCAAAGATGACAAAATACAAACTCATCGTGATAACTGGCGGTAACAACGTCTGCGGCCAGATACGTAAAATACGGCGCACTTCTTTGAACCAAATAGTACGAAACGCAATCCACTTCTTACTCAATGACATTGTTTTATTATGATCGACTAGTTCCTGACTCATAATCCCGCCTCCTTCATGCTATCTGCACTCTGAATGTTTTTGTCTACCAAGCGCATAAATAACTCTTCTAGTCGGTTGGCTTTATTGCGCATACTTGCCACACTGATACCTTTTTCAGACAACTGATCAAAGACACCGTTTAGTGACTCACCTTCTGTCAAGGTAACTTCTAGCGTTTGCTCATCTGGTTGCGAGACCCCTGTGACTCCTGTTAGAGCCAACTGCTCAGTGAGCGGCGTATCCAAATCAAATACAAACGTCTCTACCGACAACTGCGCCAGTAGCTCTTTCATTTCCGTATTGATTCGAATTTCACCATGATCCAAGATCGCAATGCGTTTACATAATTGCTCAGCTTCTTCGAGATAATGAGTCGTCAGAATAATAGTGGTGTTTTCTTCGATATTAATCTGCTGCATAAATTCCCACATCGAGCGGCGAAGCTCGATATCGACACCCGCCGTTGGCTCATCTAGAATCAATAGCTTTGGCTTATGAATTAATGCACGGGCAATCATCAAGCGGCGTTTCATACCACCAGATAGCTCACGTGATTTACTGTCGCGTTTATCCCATAATCCCAACGCTGTTAATAGTCTCTTGGCACGTGGTTTGGCTTCTTTTGCCGGAATACCGAAATAACCCGCTTGTGTAATGAGGATATCTTCGACTTTTTCGAACATATTAAAGTTAAACTCTTGCGGTACAACACCAAGGTATTGCTTGGCAATCGAAGGGTTCTCTAATAGGTCTGTGCCGAAAATATGGACGCTACCGGTGGTTGGCTTAAACAATGAGCTGATAATACCAATCATGGTAGATTTGCCTGCGCCGTTTGGCCCAAGTAACGCAAAGAAACCACCTTGTGGTACCGTTAAATCAACCCCTTTCAATGCCGAAAACCCATTGTCGTAGGTTTTGGATAAGTTTTTTATGGAGAGTGCTGGTGCATCAGACATGAAGACCTCTTTATTTGTTATCAATTTATACAAAATGCGATTTTAGAATAATAGGCCGTGTTGAACATTCGACTATCATTATCATATAGGCAGAAGCCATATAAGAATGTTCAACACACTCTACTATCTAAAGGTGACAATGTACGGTAATAAACGAACTAATCTCATAAAATGAGGCTACTCATGGCGAATTTCAACTGCCTTATATTCGAAGTACCATATTAATAATACTCATCATGAAAAAGCGCCTATCTCATCACTGAAATAGGCGCTTTATAGATAACTATCGTAAAAGCTTGGAAGGTAATCATTAAAGATTAGCTTGCTTCTGCGACCATATAATCTACGGCATTTTGAACTTCTTCATCAGGAATATCCGCGCCACCTTTAGCAGGCATCGCGTTGAAACCGTTGATAGCATGGGTATATAGCGTATCTTTACCTTTTGCGATACGTGGGCCCCAAGCGCCAGCATCACCAAAGATAGGAGAGCCTAGCAAGCCTGCAGTATGACAAGTATGACATACAGCATTATATACCGCTTTACCGTCACGAGGACCGTCGCCAGCAGCTGGGCCAGATGAGCGTGCCGTTACATCACAAGCTTCACCATCTTCAAAACAGATATTGGCAACAGGCTGGATACGCGCAATCAGATTAGGATACAAAGCAATTAGCTTCTGTACTTGCGGCGTATCTTGTGGAATTGGCTCTTCATCAGCGGCAGGCGCTGCAGCGGCAGTTTCTTCACCTTCTGCTGGAGCGGCTTCGTCAGTGGACGCAGCACCATCTGTCGTATCTGCAGCAGCTTGGGTATCGTCACCTAGCGTTTCAGGAGCAGCTTCTACGACCTCTTGGCCTTCTGCTACGTCTGACGCAGTTACAGGAGTGTCTACAACATCTTCAGCTTGGCTCACCGCGATACTAGCGATTCCTAGAATGGCAGCTGCCGATAACATAACTACTTTTCTCATTCGTCACGTTCTCTTATTACGTATACAAGGACTAGCACGGCTCGGACATTCTGTCTGTCCTCCTTTGACGACTTCTAAGTCTTCAATAGCAGACAGCCATCCCGCGTGCCAGCGCACTTGCAATCGATGATTATAAATATGAATTCTCCCCAACATTATAAGGGAAAAGGCAGGTAAATTGCCATGCTTGTTTAATGACTTGGCTGTTTTTTCTTAAAAAACCTCAATCGCGACTGTCATTTATTGGCTTTATGCTTTTTATTTGTTAGACTAAGCGGTCTTTATTTCTAGACACCTTATGCTAATTATCATACGCATCTAAGCGTGACAGTCAGACATATCGTTATCATATGCGCTCGTAGCTCAGTTGGATAGAGTATCGGTCTCCGAAGCCGAGGGTCGTGGGTTCGATTCCCGCCGAGCGCACCACTATTTATAGCTTAAGTTTTATTCAAGTTTCGCCTCAAACATTATATTGTTTGAGGTTTTTTTGTGTCTATAATTTCCTTTAAAACCTTTATCTATAAAGCCTAGCTATTGTGTCTTCATCAACCCTTAAGAAGCAGTCTACTCTTTAATAACATAATCGCGATAAGTTTGTGGGCATGCACTCTACCCTTTAAAAATTGGTGACCACCTGCTCGGTGACCAAACGGTGACCATTTTGTGACCAAGGTTGTTGAAGGTCGGTGATGGTTATCGACTCCATTGTCGAGGTAGTTAATCGCTAACTTAGCAACCCATTTTCAATATACCTAGTTGCTCGCTTCACCTCATAGCTATCTGACTTTAATAAATTATCCCAAACATCTAAGCATAGACTCAGAGTAACATCATCCTCATCATCGACCGCTTCATCATATATTCTCTGCAATATTTTGGTTAATTTATCCATTTCACTGTAAACAATTTGTTTAGTTTCATCAGATAGACTGGCTGTAGCTATTTCAATAAATAACTGTAATAACATACTTTTAAAATCACTTAAACATAAAACATGGTTTTCTAAAGCGTAAAATAAATGGTATAGCTTTTTGTTCACTACTTGAGAGTTCATATATATATCAACTAGTTCTTCAGTAATACCTTTATTCCAAAAATTCTTTTCTCGAATACAAGATAGCAAATTTCCTCTTACTTTCTGTGAATCATCGTTAAGTAAGGACCTATATACTTCAACTAGTTTATGTTCTTGTTCTGCATAATCATCCGTGGTCAGAAGTTGAACTAAAACTTGAGCAACACCTAGCTTAACTGACTCATCAGCCATTAAAACAGAGAATATTTCTTTTGCAAATAAATCGTTAAAGAAGTAACGGGCGAAAATTTGTGTGCCAGCCTGCCTACGAACCTCTTCGTACTCAGAAGTAAGCATAAGTCTAACTAAATCTATATACTGATCTTTAAATTTATCTATGAAAGCTGAATTAAAAAAATTATAAGATTCATAAGCACAGCTCATTCTTAAGTCAGATTTACATAAATCTAGAAACCTTTGCAATGCATAATTTATGTCGTAATTTAAGAAAGGAGTCAATAATCTGACTGCTACTATTTTTACAGCTGGATGAGGATCATTTATAGCAGAGTCAATCAAACTCAGATTATCCCGTGCATACTCTTCATTATCCCAAAATATTTTGGCAATACCACCGTATGCAATCCCTCTATAACAGTTTATAGAATTTTGCATTAGACTCTCAGCAGTAGTGTGCTCAGCACCTTCTCCCTCTTGAGGGTCATATACATTGAGCTTGTTATTGTTCGGATTGGATGAGTGAAGAGCAATATCAATAAGCTTATCTAGCATATCAGGATGGTCTATAATCTTTGGAGTATCTGTTAATAATCTTGTCAGTGCTTGACTCTCATCAAAACCTTCAAAATGTCTAATAACTTTGTAACGAAGGTCTAATAGGCAAGGTTGCCAGCTTTCTTTAAAATCTTCCGCTAAATTAGATGAATTGTTATCTGCCAGTCCATAGTAAATATTCTCAATAAACTTCTCATTGATATTTTTTGGCAGTGTTAATGATAGTTTTGCGAACCTCTCAGGCTCATTTTTTACAGCTGTACTTAGACTATTAGAAAATGCGCGTATACTGGATTCTGTAATATTCCCCCTATCTAAAGGTTTCATCTTCCAAGTACTGAAACGTTCTTCGTTTGTGAGTATAAGCTTTGTCCATGCTCTATCAGATAATTTATTCGCTTGTGGTATAGGTGAAACAACTGCACCACCATATGAAGAATCATATGAATAAAAATAAGTATCGCTACAACCTTTAAATCTTCTTTGTAAAACATTATATAAGTCTATGGATTTTTTGCTGATACGATTATCATCAAGTTTATTAAGTAAGAAATATTGAGCTTCTCCCCAATAACTTGTCCAAAAGTTTCCAAATTTTCTTCTCATCTCCAACGCATACTCTATACTCTCAAGATCTTTACTAAGCCCGATACCTGATATTACAATTTCAAGGCAATTAAAAATCTCGTCCTCACAATATGGTGAAAATTTATCAATCAATTTTCCAGCCAGTACCCATCTCGGCTCTTCATAATCATTCCCACAAGCTAACCTAGTAGTCGGATTATCTAGGAGCCATTTAATAATTTGATCAGAATACCCAATGGGTAGATTGAGCAACAGATTTGCAATAATGTGCTCTACAACTGGATGCTTATTCGTTAAATATAACGTCAGTAAATTGAATAGCTCATCTGGTTTATCTGTATACTGTTTACCTGCTTCGAAAAAAATACCTAATACACCTCTTACTAAAGAATCTCTATGTTCATTAAATGAATGTCTTGCGCTGTAGAGCCATATTCTTGTATAAGAGCTTTCATTAATTGAGCTATTAATTATTTCGAAGACCTGAAGCATTAACTCTTTAAGAACATCGTAAGGCAGAGCTTCTGAGATACTTTCTAAGTCTTCGATTTGACCTTCTCTCCATACCTTTCGGTGTAGATGCTTAACCGACTCTTCAGACTCCTTTATATCCAGACTCGAGTCTGTTAATTCTTCTTTATAACCTTCTAAAATTAACTGTATTAAATCAATCGCCTTTCTCGGATAGCTTTTTGCTAACTCATTCCAATCAATGTAATTGACTGCACAACCTAGTTGTAAAAGCTTTTTGCGTACTTCAAACATCTTTTCTGAATCATTTTGAATGTTCCAGCTCAAAGCAGAATAGCATCTATTATTCCACTCCTCAGATATACCGATAAATGGCTCAATTTCTTTTAAAACAATATCAGGTGCTTTGTCAGCTATAGAGCTTAACAATCGAATAGCCAAACCAATTTCCGAGTCAGATCCATTCAGCCATCTGGAAATTATATTTTTTTCTGAAAGCACCGTAACTAGTTGTGAATGTCCAAAACAAGCATGGTCAATAAAAGGCTGACTTAACTCTTCATTATTTATAAGACTTGTAATCAAATTACGCATAGGCGTTTTAATAACTTTGATCTCGCCAACCATATTTATAGCTAAGTACTTGACATGGAAACGAATTTCGGAGCTATCAAACAATGCTGAAATATTTTCGCAAAACACTGATTGTCTGGATTGTGATAATAGTTTTAAGGCATATTTGATATGCTCTCTTCGTATTAGTGTTTGTTCAGACTTAGAGCCAATTTCTTTAAGAAAGTCGTCGCTTGACTGTCGAGCAATATCAAAAAGGCGTTTTCCCAAGTGGTAATCGAATAGTGCTTGATGCTGAAAGCTAACCTGATTACCTGTCTTATTAAAAATACCGACAGATATTATTGCCTCAAGAACATTGGGATTGTGACTGCATAAAGCGTTAATTGATATAGAAAACTGCATCTCTCGGCTTGCTTTTTCTATAAAGTCATCAATAATGGTGTTAGCCGAACTTAAATCATTTATAGCATTGTTTAGTTGCTTCAATCTATCAACCCAATACAAACTTATAAGGTCGCTTTTGCTGTTAAAATTGAGGCTGCCCTGATCATTCTTTATAAGCTGTATGTAAAAACTTAACCATATTGGAATTTTCAAAATAGTCTGCTTGACAGGTGATAACGAGTCATAATTTTCGTATGGTGAAAGTAATTTTTTAACTTCTACAACAGATAGCTCTTTTATTGTTATATGCGCTACTTTATTATTTAGACTTGAAATCCAACTTTGTAATTGAATATCTTCGTTTAAATCAAAGTCTCTACAAGCTAAAACTAGACTAATATCATAGTTATCTTTCCTTAGTTGAATCACTTGATACGCAATTTGTTGACAGACTTGTAAAGCACTGCTTGAGTGACTAGCTGTCCAACGTATGGCGTCTAATTGATCCAAAATAATAATAGCTTTTTTAGCGCCTGCAAACTTATTTAAGCTAAATACAGGTGAATGGCTAAAACCTAAATCATCTCCAAAAGCATCTGCATTTTTTTTAGGACGGTTTCGATCTAATCGTATTGGTAGACATATATGACCCTTCTTTTGCATCTCATCGCACAACTGCAATAGAAAAGCACTTTTACCCATACCCGCTTCTGCTTTAATCAAGGTAATTGGATAGTTATCTATTGAGTCAATACAATTTGCCATTTCAGAACGCTCAATTAAACTACCTTCAATTAAAAAGGGTGTAATTGAATCTCGAAAAGCCTGATTAACACGCTCTATAATAGGGAATAATCTTGTGTCGTTTTCATAAATTCTTTGGTTAAAACCTTGGCCTTTCATACTTTCGAGGAGCTGAAACGATGTAATTGATGAGCGTAAATTGTTATCAGTGGGATAATTTTTTAAGTAGTCAACTATGTTATTAGAGTTACTACTAAAATTCTTATCGATTTTTCCAATAATATTACGTTGAGATTCAGAGTTAGCAGGAAAAGCAATAACCTCAAAATTTTTCAAAAACTGAATAGCTTTTGCAATATCAATCTCTACATTAATGTTTAAACCTAACTTATGACACAAATCTTCAAATAACTTTCGACGTTTACCGCTCTGGTCAACCTGATGTTCAATAAAATCTTGAGGATTAGATGTTGTATTTTTAGCGCTCAAACTTAGTTGGGATAGCTGAGTGAATGATAATGGAGATACGACTTTAAAGGTACAATCTGTTCTCTGTATTTGATTAAAGGCTTTTATCAATACACCCGAAATCTCTAGTGATGATAAGGTCCATACATCCGAATTATTGTGACTAGATTTACATTGATGAAACTCTCTAGATCCGTTTGATTTTTCAACAATCAAATCTACGCCTGTTTCATCTTCACCTAATGGCTCTACAGTTACGGAGGTTATCTCTTCCTCAACTAGTCTTAATAATTGCTCAGCAACCCAAAACTCTTCGTAGCTATTACCGAATTTATCTGCAAACCCACCACCTTCTAATGCCATAGCTGAACTACCTTCACTAATATCAGTATACTGAAAATAGTAGCATGAAAGAATGTTTAGAGAAGATAAATATAGAAATCCTTAATCGAAAAAACCAGAGAGCATTAGCAATCTGGTTATCAAGTACATTTCAAATTGTTACCTGCCCATTGTAAGCTGCCCGCCAGAAAAACTAATACATGATTCGCAGAACCAAGATGATTGTTTTCTGATATAAGGTATATCCGCTGGTACATCAAGTTGATAAGGCCGTCCACAGTACTCACAGTGCACATCATCTAAGTAAGCTTGGCACTCCGCTAATACACCAAACAAAATATGATAATCAACACTATACTGTCTACAGAGCGTTTCTATATGCTCTACATACCGTCCATCATGCCCGTATGCCCAATAGTCTTCACATAGTTGTATGTCGGACTGATCTGCATTGGCGCTAAAAATAAGTTTTAAGCTCATGGTTATCTCCAAACCAAATAGTTAACGTTGATCACAACGAATAAGGAATATCGTAGTGATTCATAATGTCCAAAAATTTGGTCTCAAGATTCGTTAATGCATAATGATTTAGCGCTAACCCCTCATTGAGCTCACGTTGAACCCATATCCTAACCGCTTCATCATTGTAGAAAAGGGGGTTAACGCCTAGCATTCTTGCTAACTGCGAGCCCTGTTGTATTTGCAGGTTTACCATAAGCTTGGTAGATAGCGATATCGCTTCGGCGCTTAACCAGATTGAAGCATGCGGCGATTTAATAAATGTGTTCACGTATAACCTCCTGTAGATTAATATTTCTTTCTGTTAGTCGTAATGACTTCCTACAGATTGAATTATACATACATTTTGAGCTGATGCAACTTAAAATAACCTTCTATAGAGCTTTTTATTACTTAATAGAACATTTAACTCATTTGAGAAACTATATTGCTGCGTATTATTTGGTGTAATAACTGATAAGCGCAGCACTATCTTGAATTTTAAAAGGAGGAAAGTTTATTCTTCTTCCTTAACTAGCTCATAAAGGTCGCCCACTTCAATATCCAAATATAAGCATAGCTTTTCTACTACCTCTAGATCCACTCTGGTCGCTTCTTCGTTATACATACGTGTGATTGTGCCTCTGTTGACATCTGTATCTCTAGACACATCGGCAATCTTAAGTCTTTTTTCGCCCATAATTCTAGATAAATTACATTTCACCATAACCTCCCCCATAATAAAATAACCTACTGTAGATAAAAATGTCTTGCAAAAGATGATTTTTAGTGTAAATTATGTTCTATAGCAGGTCATAAAGCTATTAGATAATAACACTTTAATCTTTAGTAAGGATTTTACTATGAGTTATACCTATTTAACAACCGAAGAGCTGTCACAACGTATTAAATATGACAGCAAGACAATACGCAATCAACTTAAGGATGCGGTATTCATTGAGGGCGTTCATTACATCAAACCATTTGGAGGTAGAAAAATTCTTTTCATATGGCAAAAGATTGAAGAGTTAATGCTGACAGGCTACGACGATAACATTCCATTTGCAGCGGGAGCGTAATCATGGCGAGTATCAATAGCCGTAATGGCAACCTATATGTAGATTTTCGATACATAGGCCAACGTTGTAGAGAGCAAACCTTACTGGCAGACACTAAGCCTAATCGAAAGCGTCTAGAAAATTTCGTTAGTAAAATGCAAGCAGAGATTCAATTAGGTAGTTTTCGATATGAAAACTATTTTCCACAGAGTAAAAAGCTTGAGCAGTTTCAAAGCTTAGAGCTCATGAGATCAACGAATAGCCATAAGGACTCAAGCTCAGGATTTGATTGCTTTAGCAGAGTTTGGTTAGAGGAAAAAAAACCGGAATGGCGGTGCTCTCAGATAACTAATGTAGAAAACATACTTAAGATTTATCTACTTCCCCATTTTGGCAATGTGCCACTAAATACCATAAACAAAGCTAAAATAATGGCTTTTCGGGGTAATCTAGTCAAGGAAGGAAATAGTGGACGACTTTTATCAGCATCTCGAATCAACCACATTATGACGCCATTACGTATGGTGATTACCGAAGCATCTGAGCGTTTTGATTTTGAGAACCCTTGGAAGAATATAAAGCCACTAAGTGTACCTAAAAGTAATGTTAGTCCTTTTACCTTAGAGGAAGTCATGCTCATCATTGACAACGTCAGAGTAGACTATAAGCCATATTTCACAGTACGGTTTTTTACAGGCATGCGTACAGGTGAAATTGACGGTTTACCGTGGAAAAATATTGACTTTGAACGTAGACAAATCGTTATTGATCAAGCAATTGTTGGAGGTGTTATAGGTGACACTAAAACTTCCGGCTCTAATCGTATTATCCACATGAATCAACTGGTTTACGATGCATTGATTGAGCAGCAGAGCTTCACTAAACATCGAAGTGAGTTTGTGTTTAGTACAAAAGCAGGTACTCCTTTGAGTCATCGCAATGTGACAAAGAGAGTTTGGTATCCGTTATTGCGATATCTGGAGCTTGATATACGTAATCCCTATCAAAGTAGACATACGGCTGCCACTCTTTGGCTTGCTGCAGGCGAGTCTCCTGAATGGATTGCTGCGCAAATGGGTCATAGCAGCACTACAATGTTATTCACAGTGTATTCACGTTATGTGCCCAATCTAACTCGTCAGGATGGGAGTGCTTTAGATAAGCTACTGATAGAGCGAGGTATAATACAAAATCCATGAAAATACCTATGTTTAACAAAAAGACATCCAAATAGATGTCTTTTTTCGATTTTAATGCTGGATGCTTTACATTAATGAAGCTACAGTTATTTGAATGACTTGTAACGGTAGCAGCATAATGGCTAATAAAGATAGTAACTCTACAAATATTAAGGATTGGTTGAAGCTAAATCTCCTTGATTTCGCTAATGGCAATGATCTTGAAATATTACTTATCGAGCTAAAATTTTTAAAAGATACCTTACCTGAGCAATTTAGATCAGAATTGAAAGATGAGTATCGAACATTGTCTGAATGGATAAAAACATTAGATGTGAATAGTAATTTGACGAAGACGCATGAATTACAGATATACGAAAATGGAATTGCTCATAAAGTATTTTTAGAAAATATTAGAAAGCCTCATCTGCATTTAAAAGATCTCTATCTAATTACCTTTTTAATCCATCGAGCAGACTCGTCTAAAATAAATACTATCCGTGCTGTCTACTTTTTTCTATGTTTAAGGATGGTTGAGTTAACTGACTATGATAGTCGAATTGAAACTACGCTCGATGAATGCAGATTTTTAACGAACAAAACTCGTGAATTTTTAGTTCCGTTTTTACCTGATGTAACAGAATTGAAAAGCCTAAAGGATATTGAGGAGTTTCTTATTAATGCTCAACAAAACGATAGCTACACTAGATGGCTTGATGAGCGGCCCCTAACTTTTGATTTTGAAATACAGAAGTACAAGAATAGATTATTAAGTAAAGAGACATCTCTATCATCTGTTGAAGCTCAATTTGAAATCAATGAACGTATAGCTAAATACCTTTACGAATATATCTTACCAATCGAAAACTATTTCAAAAATGACTCCGGCATTACTCGCGTGACGACTGAGACTCATAAGATTATAAGTATCTTACAGGATAAAGATGATATCACTGGCAATACTGTTAGCGATCTCACCTACATATCAGAAAATGCTAGCGAAGCAAATGGATTTGAAGACCAAGAACGCCAAGACGATGAAGAGCAATCGTTTGAGCAGGTTAATTTCGAGCAACCTACAAACTACTATCTAGATAAAATCAGAGCTGAACAACAAGTTAACTGTAGACATCAACGGACTTTAAGTCAGGTAACTGATGTAAATGTTGCACATGCTGATGAAGTACAGATTTTAGTCACATATTTACTCAATAGTCTGATGAGTTTAGATATCAGAAGTATAAATGCTGACAACAATGATGAACAAGGTACTTTAAACATTGAATATGATCTAGACCATCAAACTTCTTTATATCTACTAATAATTTTATTGACAGGTAGATCTGAACTACTTATCTCAGAAGATTTGAGGGAGAGTTATTTATGCTATCGGTATCCACTAGAGTTTGCACCTACTCGTAGTAAAGTTCAAGAAAACTGGGATTCTAAACTATGCGCAGATAATACATCTACTCTCAATCTTTTCTACCCTATTGCAGTTGGCAATATATATTCTCATCTTTTACGTAACATAAGCACAAAGGTTTTGGAGGAGGTCAAACAAAAGGCCAGTGAGGCTCTAAAGGCTATAAATAAGAAGAGCAAAACTAGATTAACTTTTAATAAAGTTAAGAACTATTTAGAACACTACCTCATACAGAGTGGTCGAGATCAAGCTTTAGTTAATGTTCTAATTAGCAAACCAATACACCATTCTTCAGCACTTCCTTACTTTAATGTTAGCCAGCTAGATTTATTCTTATGCCAATATGATTTTAATGATCATTTGTATGATATAGCATTTAATACAGTCTGACCCCTGCTGTCAATCCCGTAGAACTAAACTTGGGAGATTTTAGTTACGCAGCTTGACGATAAAAGTCAAACCACACTTGTCTTGGCGTTTTATAGCCCAAACCCTTTTGAATCCTAGTCTGATT